>CAZBNX010000190.1:0-2512 GCA_964493255.1 uncultured Pseudomonas sp. | reverse complement strand
CCCAAACCCCAAACCCCAAACCCCTTAAACTAAACAAAATAAAACGAGCTTTGAAATTCAAAAGGAATAAAAATTAGAGATAAAAGGGGATAAAATTCAAATGTTTGATATAAATTAGAGAAATTTGAAACGTGTGATTTGAAAATATAATGAAAGGCGGTTTAAAGCTGCTTGTGGTGCTACTGGCGGTCTTTGGAAAATTCGCAGGTCAGAATTATGTCGACGAAAACACGAACTACTGCCTCAATGGAAATGTGGTAATTTACGACAAAAACTTCACATATCAAATTTTAGATCGAGAGCGGGAAAAATCCTGGAACAATTTGCAAGACCAGTACCAACTGATTTTCGATTACATTAAATACCGAAAACGCTCTTCGCTGGTCAAAGCCACACTTCCTTTCGGAGCGCTGCTGATCGTGATGATGGGTCTCTCGTTCATCTCAATGCTCATCTTCATTGTGTTTTGCTTCGGAGTTTGCCGAAAAGGACACAACCGCTGTCTGGAAGAGTTCACAACGCTCTGGGTCTGCATTCTGTTTTGGGTGTACATCGGCCTCTATGCCACAGTCGTCACCTTCGTGGGACTGAGCGTCTATTGGGGAGTGCAGGCTTACTGCTCGTATCTCGTCATTCCTGAGTTGTGGTACATCGGAACCATGAGAGTCAAAAACGCCACCAACAACTACATGGGGTTGTACTACGCGAACAGCACTCTGACCAACTTCGCACTCGAGATCAAATCGTACACGCCCACAGCAGCCAAAATCGCTGCTTACAACGGAATCATCACTGCCAACCTCCAAAGCTACGTTGACAAGTTCAACTCCTCCCTTATTCTTTTCTACAACGACCACGTCAACCGCCAAATCTACAACGTCGACCGAGGACTGAAGAAACCGAGAACCATCGAAGGCTGGATCTATCCGTACGTCGACCCGCGCATCCAGTATGACGCGATGGCCTCCTACTACGCCGCTCGAGGCATCCATCAAGGCGCCGTGACTCTGCGAGACTACGCCACCGGAGCCAGATCGGCAGCCTCTCTCCTGACCAACCTGAACATTATTGTTCGAAACTACAACTTGTTCGTTTACGGATACAACTATGCCTGGTCGTACTTCATGGAGTCGCTCATCAGCAACCAGGGCTGGTCCAGAGGAGGTGTGTGGTCGATGTTCGCAGTCACAACTGCGCTGGCCATCATGCTCGGAATCGTCACACTCATCGTCTTCATGATCTGCTGCTACCGCAAGTGCCTTGGGTGCGTTTGGTTCGCTCGCTTCTTGCTGATCTTCATCGCGCTCTTCACCATCGGTATCTTCGTCGTCGCGCTCGTGTTGATCTTCGGAGAAGTGATACTGGCCGGTCACTGCTGGTTCTTGAAGCAGCTGAACGCGCAGTTCCCCAACAGCACCATCATCCAGGACGTCGGTATCACCATCAACGAGCCCACCAGAATCATGTGGCGTAAGTGCATCGACGTGAACGAGTCCCCAGACATCCTGTACGTCATCCCACAGACTCCGGCGAACAACATTTACTTCGCCGACTCGGTGAGCATCATCGACGGACTCTCCGGATTCGATGCATTCAACAAACTGTACACTGGAAACTCGACCTACGGAATCCCGCTGGTGGTCGGCAACTGGACTCGCACCTACAACGGCTCGACCGTCGACTTCAACGACGTGGACGGCAACCTGAGCATCCTCAACCAGGCCGTCTCCTGCGGCAACATCTACTACGCCATCAAGCCCGCCGGGTGCCCGAACAACGGCACCACCTGCATCTCCATCTTCGACACCAGCTCTGTGCAGATCCCCGCCTGCACCGACGCCGTGAACATCACCATCGTGCAGGACGCCTTCATCGGCCTGAAGATGTACGCCACCTCGATGGACCAGCTGTGGAAGATCCTGATCACCAACATGACGGCCGGCCCCTGGAGCAACTTCTCCGCCCTTTACACCGCGCTCAACGCCCAAGGCAACAACTACAATACCTACAAGGCCGACTTCCCCAACACCTACGTCGACGCAGGCCGCTACAACTTCACCTTCTCCACGCTTATGAACTGCACCTGCGTGCGCAAGGAGCTGGTCAAGGCAGAACACGTCGGCTGCTTCGAGGCCCAGTTCCACGTCTACGTCCTCATCGTCGTCTCCATCGTCGCCGGCATGATCAGCTTCATCCTCATGTGGTGCATGTGGGGCGCGCTGCGCGAGATGGACAACATCGAGTACGCCCCGCCCGTACCCACCAACAAGAACACCTTCGTGCAGGTCGCGCCCGGCCCGCACGCCAACCACCTCATCGTCGGCCCCTCGCCGCTGCCCATGTCCGGCCCCGGCGCCAACTACAACTTCGACGACTTCGAAAACGTCCCGGTCTATTAACCAATTTCTTTAAACTTTTATTCGTTTCCTCACGCGTTTCCTTCGTTTTCTTCAACACCTTTTGTTGTTTTGTAATTTATCCATATGGGGTTTGGGGTTTGGGGTTTGGGGTT
>CAZBNX010000189.1:0-2546 GCA_964493255.1 uncultured Pseudomonas sp. | reverse complement strand
TCTAACCAACAGGTCGGGATATTTTTCCGAAAACGCACCGGCGGCGTGCGTGGCCATAACGTCGGTTCTGCCAAACGACGCACCTCGGCAGGCAGCGTCGGGCCATCGTTCAAAACGACGCCCGTGCGTAATTGCGTTAATTGTTCGTCGCTGGCTTCGCCTTCCACTTGAACCCAATAGGTTTTGGGCAGTTTGTGTTTGGGGTCGGCGATGCGCGCTTGGAGACGGCCATCATTGGTGAGCAGCAATAAGCCTTCGCTATCGCGGTCAAGGCGGCCTGCGGGATACACCCCCGGAATCGGGACATAATTTTTTAGTGTGGCGCGGCCATCGGCATCGGCGAATTGCGTCAGCACATCAAAAGGTTTATTCAGCACAATTAAACGCGGCTCGCTGGGTGGTGTTTTGGCGGTACGACGAGCGGGCGCGCTGTGCGAACGATTAACCGGCTGTGAACGACGAGGCGGCATAGGAAAACAGCTCAAAAAAGGCGGGCGCGCATTCTAGCCCTCTGTTGCCGCGCAATCGACGCCGCGTCTGCCGCATTTACCTGCCCTTGGTGTAAGCTTGCATCTATGAATACATACCCTTTTTTCACGTCACCTGCGGGGGCGTTTCGTCCGGTTGTGTTGTGCTTGTCGGGACACGACCCCAGCGGCGGTGCCGGTCTTCAGGCCGATATTGAAGCCTTACTCGCGCAAGGCTGCCATGCTGCGCCAACCGTAACGGCGCTCACCGTGCAAGACACCCGCAACGTGAGCGATTTCCGCGTCTTGGACCGCGCGTGGGTGCTGGCGCAAGCCGAAACCATCCTCCGAGATATGCCGGTGGCAGCGGTTAAGTTGGGGATGCTCGGCTCGGTGGAAATGGTCGAAACCGTGCGTGACCTCATGCAGCAACTGCCGAACGTGCCACTGGTCTGTGACCCGGTGTTGCGCGCGGGTGGCGGTGGCGTGTTAGGCCGCGATGATGTCGGGGCGGCGATTCGTGAAACCCTGCTCCCACTGTGCGCGATTGCTACGCCCAATCTCCCCGAAGCACGTTTATTGGCTGAATTGCCCCACGGTAGCGCCGACGAATGTGCCGCGAAATTGCAGCCTTATTGCACGAATTTGCTGATTACGGGCGGACATGGCGATGAGCACGCTATTCATAATCGCCTGTATCAACGCGATGGCCAACGCCACGAATTTACTTGCGTGCGCTTGCCCGGCAGTTATCACGGTTCTGGCTGTACCTTAGCCAGTGCGTTAGCCGGTCGATTGGCGTTAGGGCAAGACATCGTGGGGGCCGTCAAAACGGCACTGGATTACACATGGCGCACCCTACGCGACGCGGAACAACCGGGGCACGGCCAATATGTGCCGCGTCGCTTGCCGTTGGATTTTCGTTCTTAACTGATTGATTTAGAAGGATGCCACCGATGAAAGCCCTGCGCGGACTGTATGCCATCACGGATAGCCATTTGTTGGCGAATGGTCGTTTGCTGCCGTATGTGGAAGCCGCATTACAGGGCGGCGCACGCCTGATTCAGTACCGCGATAAAAGTGAAGCAGCCTCGCGGCGTTTGCGTGAAGCCGAAGCACTGGCGGAGTTGTGTTTACGCCACGGCGCGCGCCTCGTCATCAATGACGATTTGGATTTGGCCACCCGCTTAGGCGTGGGCGTCCACCTTGGGCAAGGCGATGGCTCGTTAGCCGCCGCGCGCGCCCTACTAGGCCGCAATGCCGTGATTGGTGCAACCTGTCACGCGAGTGTGGAATTAGCCAACCAAGCACGCCAAGAAGGTGCCAGTTATCTGGCGTTTGGGCGTTTTTTCACGTCACAGACGAAACCGGGCGCGCCTTCTGCCAATTTATCGTTGTTAAATGACGCTAAAACCCGCTTTCGTTTACCGTTAGTGGCTATCGGTGGCGTTACCCTCGACAACGCACCCGAGTTGATTGCGCGCGGTGCTGATATGCTGGCTGTTGTACATTCTCTGTTTGCCGCCGACAGCGCCGAAGACGTCGAACGCCGCGCGCGGGCATTCAGCCAGCTATTTTCATCGCCCGTTGTGGCTTAACTGCATGTCGTTTTTGCTCGCTTGAGAGGCTTTCATGTCCCGTTCGGAATCTTTGTTTAACAGCGCCCAACAACACATCCCGGGCGGCGTCAATTCGCCGGTGCGTGCCTTCCGCAGCGTGGGCGGTACGCCGCTGTTTTTCAAACATGCAGCAGGCGCGTACGTCATTGACGAAGACGACAAGCGTTATGTGGATTATGTCGGTTCATGGGGCCCGATGATTTTGGGCCACGCGCATCCCGACGTGTTGGACGCCGTGCGTAATCAACTGGTACACGGCCTGTCATACGGCGCACCGACTGCGTTAGAAGTGGAAATGGCCGAATTGGTGTGCCGTTTGGTGCCGTCCATGGAGATGGTACGCATGACCAGCTCCGGCACTGAAGCCACCATGAGCGCCATTCGTTTAGCACGCGGCTACACCGGACGCGACGCCATCATCAAGTTTGAAGGCTGCTACCACGGCCACGCCGACGCCCTG
>CAZBNX010000188.1:0-2550 GCA_964493255.1 uncultured Pseudomonas sp. | reverse complement strand
CCCCAAACCCCAAACCCCAAACCCCACATCCCAGCTTGACCTAATTAATTAAGATCCAAAAAATAAAAAAATTTAAATTGATAACAAATCAAAACTCTGTTTATATTATCTAGAGCCCCTTTTGCTTCCGACGATTACATCTGCAGGCTGTTCAGTCTTCTGTTCGGCGGCTGACTCTGCAGCCTTGAGGCCTCCAGCTTGGGCTTGTGCTACCTGAGCCTGAGCCGCAAGAGTTTGAGCAGCTTGAGCCTGAGCGGCAGCTTGCGCTTGAGCAACGGCTTTTGCCACTTGGGTTTGTCCTCCAGCAGCAGCCTCAGCCTGAATTTCTTCGACCAGAGAACCTCCTTCTTCAACGATGTTGGCAGCGCCCAAAACAACCTGAGGAGATCCGATGTGGACTTTTGTGGGCTCCAAAGCGAATTGAGCTTCTTCAACGTTGATTTGAGGCTCAGCGACATTGACAGTTGGAGCTCCAACGTTGATTTGGCTGGCAGTGAACTTGATGTTCTGGCTTGGAAGATCAATTTGCTTTCCAGGAATAGCGATATCCTTCAAACCGTTGTTGACTCTTGGGGCAGGAACGGTGATGGTTGGTGCACTCACAATAACGTTTGCCGGCTTCAAATTGATTTCAGAAGCGTCAAAGTTGAGGATATTTTCAGGAATATTAACCTTCGGAGTTGGAACGTAGATCTTTTTAGCACCGATGTTGATACTGGCAGCAGGCAAATTGATTTTGTTAGGAGCAACGTTCACTTGGGTTTTGGCTTTGCTGAAGTTGACTGGTCCAACAGTGATGTCAGTTCCCTGGACGTTGATAACTTTTCCTGGCAAATTGATGTCAGGTTGATCGATCACGATTGGAGCAGTGGGAGCGTTGATAATAGGAGCCACCAACTTGACCATGTTCGCCCCAACGTTCACTTCTTGTTCAGGAACGTTGATGTCAGGAATTTTGATGTCAACTTGCTTATTTGGAACGATAATTTTTGGATTTGGGATGTTAATTGTTGAACCACCAACTTTGACCTTGAAGGGGGCAACAAGGATGTTCTTTTTATCAACATTGATGACTGGCTGAGCGATGTTCAGATTTGGTGAAGGTACATTGATTGTTGGAGCGGGAACGTTGATGTTTTTGCCTTCAACATTAACATCTTGAGGGCCTTCAATGAAATCTTCATCAACCTGAATGTTAGGTTCAGGAACGTTGAATTCTGCAGCATCAACGTTCAGTTCTTCTCCTTGAATGTTGACATCTTCAGGAAGCTTGACAATGGTTTTTCCAACATTGATGATTGGGGCATTGGTCCTAATCTTTTGAGGCTTGATCGTAATTTGCTGGGCAGGAACGTTGATGTTTTCTCCACCACCAATGAATTTTGGCTGAGAAACATTGATTTTCGTGCTTCCAACATTGATTGAGGGAGCATCGATCTTGAAAACCTGGCCGGGAATATCAATGTCACCGTTTGGCATATTTATCTTGTGGTCAGTGATTTGAACCTGAGGAGCAGGAATTTCAATAGTGCTTTCTGGCAAAGAAATATCTCTTGCTCTATATTCATAGTTCTGTTGAGCGATGTTCAACTTTGGTCTTTGAACATTAATTGCAGTTTGTCCAATGTTGACTTTGGCTTGAGGAATTCTGATCTCCTTGCTTGGAATAACGATTTGAGGTTTGGCAACAGTGACTTTTGGGGCTGGCACATTGACTGTGGTTTGTCCAACGACAACACTTGGTCCGTTGAATCTCAGCTTTTCACTTCCAACATTGTACACTCTTTGTCCCAACTTTACATCAGGAGACCCAACAGCAATTCTGGGTTCAGGAACGTTGACTTGAGAGGCAGGGATAATGATTTCCCTTCCCTTGACATTGATCTGTTTGCGACCGTAGTTGACAATGGGCTGTGCCACCTGAATCTGAGGTTCAGCCACGGTGATGGTGGTCACTCCAGCCTGGAAGCCATCCCCCGGGTAATCAAAAGAGCCTCCGGCCTGAGAATCAGCCTCTTCTTTGATGTTCAAAGTGTAATCTCCGAAAATTTGATTGGCAGTGTAGGTGGCCCCTTGACCAGCGGCTGTTCCTTGGTAGCTGCCGGCAGCTTCTCCGTTTCCAGCGGCCACCGCGACAGCTGCACTTCTAGAGGCTCCTCCGTTGTCAATGATGGGAGCAACAACGACTTGCGGGGCGGCCGTGGCACCCCCTGCGGCGGCAACTTGGACAGTGGCGCCACCGGCAGCGGCAAGTTGAACAGTGGCACCCCCGTTGGCCGCTTTGAGCTGGGCATCGGTGAGGTCCACACGGGTTTCAGCGAAGATGGGCGCTGACAAAAGAAGGAGAAGGCTCCATGACACAGTAACCTTAAGAGCACACATTATGAATTAAAATTTCCGCGGACAGTATCGTTTTTGAAAATGATATTATTTGTATTATTCGTTTTTAATTGTTCAATCTTTTTTTTTCACTTTTTTTTTGTAAGGGGTTTGGGGTTTGGGGTGTGGGGTTTGGGGTTTGGGGGAAACACGCAATGGCTGATCTGGATG
>CAZBNX010000187.1:0-2553 GCA_964493255.1 uncultured Pseudomonas sp. | reverse complement strand
CCCAAACCCCAAACCCCAAACCCCAAACCCCTTTAAAAGAAAATTCGAGCAAAGGAATGGCTATAAAAACTTCAAAGTCAATATGGGGTCGAACTAATAATGAAACCTCTATTCGTCCTAACCGTGGTTCTCTTTCCCAGTATAATTCTAAATGAGCTAGGCTGTGAAGGAATGGATCAGCTGGCCTTGAACCTTGGAACAACCAACAAGGAATTACAAGCTCAGTTAGACAACGGCCCTGTTTTGGGTAAGGGAGCCTTCGGAACAGTGATCAAAATAAAATTCGGCGACAAAGAATTCGCAGCCAAACGCATTCGCTTCCAAAAGAGCAAGATCTTCAGACCAAAAAAGGACGCCCCCGCCAGAAAGTCGCTCGAGCAGGAGATCGAATTCCAGAGGATCCTCAGCCAACTCCAGAAGTTTAAGATCGCCGAAGGAAAAATGTCCTCTGTCGCGCCCGAGTTCTGGGGATGCTACGTTTTCTACGCAAAGGACCAGACCGTCTACAACCAGGGCGGCGACCCCTTCAGCGCTCAGAACAAGAAGAACATCGTCTCCAGCGAGGGACAGAAGTCCACGACCATCTCCTTCCAGGCCAGCTCGATCAAGGGCTCTGCGGGCTTTGGTGACACCCAGGTGGGTCTGGCCTCGCTCCCCATTGAAAAAAAGACTTCTTCACAGACCTTCGTGGGTGGAAAAACAGAAATCCAACCGGGAAGCGACACAGCAGCAGATCCAAACAACCCTTGCAACGAAAAGTCGATCGATTCCAAGGATTTCCACACTAATTGCAATGCTTACGTCATCATTGTGACAGAGGTGCTCTACAAAGACTTCGAAGACCCGGGCGTGCTCGGAACAATGCGAGCTCTCCCATTTTTTCTACGGGTGAGAAATTACTACATGATTGCCATGAAGCTGAGGAATATGAACTCCGAGCAAACGGCGATCAAGCTGCCCTATAAAATTCTCGCGGACAAAAAGTCAGAGCAGGACTATTATCCGGGAGTAATTCACGCCGATTTCAAGCCAGCAAACATGATGGCATCAAAACCCGATATCGATGAAATCAAGCTCGTCGATTTCGGTCTCGCGGGATTCAGAGCGCAGCCAATAAAGGGTGGCTCTCCTGTGTACAACACTCCAGAGAAGATCAATCCCAAGCAAGCGATTGACGGCATAAACAGCTCCATGGACGATATCTGGGCTTTGACTGTTACGATTTTGGAAATTGAAGTTGGATTGGATTCGATTCTGAGTGGAATGAGCCCGAAGTGTTTCATGGAGAACTACGACCCGGACTGTGGGTTGAGATTCAGGGAGAATATCTCTATTTTAAAAGAGTACGATAAAAAAACAAAGACCGGGGACATCGACCCCATCTTAAAACTGTTTTGTCTCGAACGCGTGCAATTCGATAACGACCAAAGAAGAGGAGGCTGGACTAATTTCGTGGCAGCATTGACTAATATTCCAAAGACGCACACAGATAAAACTGACGAGTCAAAACCCCAACAGCAATTTGATCTCATGGCGAAACAGGAGCTCGAAGCCCTGGATAAGGACATCAAGCAAGAGTACCTCGAAGAAGTCAAGTTAATCGAAGACCACCTGTCAACCACACTTACCATCAGTGGAAAACAGTCTCAAAATCTCGGAGGAATCAACAATTTGATTGAGCACGAGAGATTGCCTGGACCGGACGAAATCAAATTCTCAACTTCTAAGGCCGGAACCATCCTCGAAGACTCACTGACTAGGAAGGAACTCGACATTCTGCACGATCCGAACCTAACTGGTGATGACATACTGGAATTCGAGGCAGAGGTCAAAACTTTGCCGAGTTCTGGCTCTGAGCTGAAGATCACCGATGACACGAACGAGGTTGTGCAGATTGGAGCGTACTTGAGTCAGCAAAGCACAAATCAAGTAGAAGCTTTCGAAAGAGTGGACAAGGAAGTGAACACCCTCATCTCAGGAATTAACGAAGAGCAGGTTTACAACTCTGTTCACCCGGAGGTCCACGCTGTCCAGATCGACAACTCGAATGCAATCAACCTGGGGCCCTTCGGACTGGTGATGGACTTAGGCGAAATGACTGTATACGAGAACACGGAGACCGTTGATGTGAAGATCAACGAAGAAGTGAAGGCCAAAACGGAAAACGAAAGAATCCTCGAACTGGAAGTAGCTGAAAGCGAGACCAAGACCAAGCAAAAAGACGAAAACGAAATCCATCCGATAAGCGAGGCTCAAATCGTTCAGGATATGAAGTCCTCCCAATTGCCCAAAAGCTCTGTGAGTTTGCTGCTGACTTCCGAATATAAACAACTACCGGCTTTGATCAATGAGCAAACTGCGATATCGAAGAGTCAAGCGAAGTTGTCTGGAACCATTCAAGGCTCGGTTCAATTCGTGAGAAGACAGGTCTTGATGCAGCTTAATGTATAACCGAAAAGGGGTTTCTAATAATACTACTGTTAATAATTTTAGGTTCGCATTGGTAATTTTTTTACAAAAAATTAAACGGGGTTTGGGGTTTGGGGTTTGGGG
>CAZBNX010000186.1:0-2556 GCA_964493255.1 uncultured Pseudomonas sp. | reverse complement strand
CGGTCAACCGCGTCGCTGTAGGCTTGGCCTGCGTCGCTTTGTTCGTCCAGAATCACCGGAATGCCTTGGTTGGATGCTTTCAAAACCGCTTGCGATTCTGGAATCACCCCCAACAACGGAATCGACAGGATGTCGCTTACATCCGACACACTGAGCATTTCACCCTTGGCCACCCGCTCCGGGTTGTAACGGCTGAGTAAAAGATGTTCGGCAATCGGCTCTTGGCCTTTCTCGGCGCGTAGCGTTTTGCTGGCTAGCAAGCCCAGAATGCGGTCGGAGTCGCGCACCGATGACACTTCTGGGTTCGTCACCACAACGGCGATGTCCGCGAAATACATCGCTAAATGTGCGCCTTTTTCGATGCCTGCGGGTGAATCGCAGATGATGAATTCGAAATTATTTTTCAGTTCATCCATCACGCGCTGTACACCTTCTAAGGTGAGTGCTTCTTTATCGCGTGTTTGGCTGGCGGCTAAGACGTACAGGTTTTCGAAGCGTTTGTCTTTGATAAGCGCCTGATGCAGCGCCGCTTCATTGTGAATAACGTTGATGAAGTCAAACACCACTCGACGCTCACAACCCATGACTAAATCGAGGTTTCTCAACCCGACGTCAAAGTCGATAACCACGGTTTTGTGGCCGCGCATAGCGAGCCCCGTACCAATGGCTGCACTCGTGGTTGTTTTGCCCACACCACCTTTGCCCGAAGTGACAACGATAATTTTGGCCAAGGCTCTTTCCCCAGAAAATCGACAGTTTTGCATCCCAGAAGAACGCACTGTCCTTTGTTAAAGATGAATGATGTTTAGCACGTCGCCAGACAGGCTGATTTGTGCAGGTTGGCCCCAGTGTGGACTGCGGCGCAAGTCTTCAGCCACTTTGTAGTGACCGGCAACTGAGATCAATTCGGCGGTCATTTGTTGGCAAAAAATCCGTGCATCACGGTTGCCATTAGCACCGGCTAGAATGCGTCCGCGCATGGGGCCATAGGCGTGAATGTTGCCATCTGCAATCAATTCGGCCCCAGGGCTCACTGCCGATAACACCACCAAATCACCGCCCGGCGCATAAATTTGCTGCCCACCCCGCACGGGGCGCGTAATCACTTTGGTGGGTTGCGGCACGCTGCTGCGGCGCGGAATTGTTTGGCGCGCAGGCTCGGTGGTGCTGCGCTCTTTGGTGCTGCCTGCGGGGAGCAGCGGAATGCCTGCCTTAAATGCCGCTGCGATGTCGCACTCACGGCGTGCGCGTATGCCGAGCGGTAACAACCCTTGTTGCTGGCAAATGGCAAAAAGAGCGCATAAATCAGCAGGCGGCTCCTGTTCCGTGAGCAGTTCTAGGCTGAGAACAAGCGGGGCATCGTTAAAAAAACCCGGCGCGCGCGATTTCTTTTCAGCCAGTTGCTTTTCCAAACTGGCGGGGCTGTTGTGTGTGAGTTCCAACACAGTGACAGCCAGTAGACTGCCCTTTAAGCGGAACACAGAATCAGGGTCTAAAAGTTCGTTGGCATGCATGGTGGCGGCCGTCGTTATGGTGGCGCGACTTATAGCGACATCCCTAAATGCTGGCAAGACTGCGCGCGTGTTCTATTGCACTGAAGGATGACGCTACAGCTGAGTTAGAATTCACTCTCTTATTTCTACAGGATTTCCCGATGAATAGTCCGTCTTTTCGTCGTGCTTTTTTACAGCCGCGCTTTTGGCCGCTGTGGTTGGGCTTGGGGCTATTGTGGTTGGTTGCACAGTTGCCTTATTCGATATTAGTGCGTTTAGGGCGCTTAATCGG
The DNA here is from genome assembly GCA_964493255.1 of uncultured Pseudomonas sp. Lineage (GTDB taxonomy): Bacteria > Pseudomonadota > Gammaproteobacteria > Pseudomonadales > Pseudomonadaceae > Geopseudomonas. Next base: position 771 of record CAZBNX010000186.1, on the reverse strand, counting down.
CTCCGTTATGTACATTTTTGCGCGAGATCGTCGCCATATCGCCGCACGAAATTTAGCCTTGTGTTTTCCAACATGGTCAGATGATGAGCGCACTCGCCTGCTGCGTGAAAATTTTGCGTCCAGTGGCATCGCGTTATTGGAGATGGCAATGAGTTGGTGGTGGCCCGCGTCGCGCTTGGCCAAGCTGGCGCATATTGAAGGCTTAGAACACCTGCAAGCTGCACAGCGGGAAGGGCAGGGGGTCATATTGATGTCCTTGCATTTCACGACGTTAGAAATGGGTGCCGCATTATTAGGCCAACGCCATGCGATTGATGGCATGTATCGCGAACACAAAAATCCTTTGTTTGATTACATCCAACGTCAAGGCCGTGAGCGCCATAATCAAGATGCCACCGCCATTGAACGCGAGGACGTGCGTGCGATGGTAAAAGCCTTGCGCGCAGGGCGTGCTATTTGGTACGCACCCGACCAAGACTATGGCCGTAAACAGAGTATTTTTGTGCCTTTGTTTGGCATTACCGCTGCCACGGTACCCGCCACAACCCGTTTTGCCCGCATGGGTAAAGCGCGCGTAATTCCCTTTACACAGCAGCGTTTGGACGATGGTTCTGGTTATCGGTTGGTGGTACACCCGCCTTTGACCGATTTTCCGGGTGAACATGAAGAAGCAGACTGTGTGCGTATCAATCAATGGATTGAGCGCGCTATTCAAGAATGCCCTGAGCAGTATTTATGGGCGCACCGTCGTTTTAAAACGCGCCCGAATCG
>CAZBNX010000185.1:0-2564 GCA_964493255.1 uncultured Pseudomonas sp. | reverse complement strand
CCCCAAACCCCAAACCCCAAACCCCTCAAAAACATAAAAGGAAATCACAAAAACTCATTTAAGTAAGTTAAAAATTTTCTCATTCAAAAAAAATTCGATTATCTTTGAAAAAAACTATTTTAAATCGGAACCTCTTTCCTGCAACCTCAGACAACAATATGTCGAAGACGCTCCCCGATAAGCCCTCCACCGCCACCAACCCCCAAATCCCCACAACCGCCACTTCTCTCACCTCTTCCGTGCAGCCTTCCGCCCAACAGGCGTGGAGCCAGCAGGCCACCGCCAACCGAGCCCAGACGACCACCTACACCACCCAGACCACCTCCACCGCGGCCACTGCCCCCGTTCAGACCCAGACCACCGGCTACACCAGTTTCACCCAGCTGAACACCTCCCAGACCCCTCGTCTGGGCCAGACCACCTACTATGGGGCGCCCTACTCGACCTCCAGCATCCACACCTCGCAGGCCCACACTCATTTCCACCAGCCCCTCACCGTCTCGCAGACTCACCACCAGCCCTACGTGGTGGATGTGAAAGTCGGCCAGCCAGTGGTCGTCAATGTCAAGCAGGGCAGACCCTCGGTCGTCCAACAGAGAGAACTCGAACCAATCATCAGACAAGAGACGGTGTTTGAGGGAGAAAGAAGAATGATCGACGAACGCGAAACGCGAATTCAGCGTAACTTTGTCGATGTTAGTATGAAGAAAGAGTCCCCCTACATCGAAACTGTCAATAAACAAAAAGTTATTGAAGTTATTAAAGAAAAGCCCGTTCCAGTCGAAAAGATCGTCGATGTCAGATACGATGTGGTCATTGACGTCCCTGTCGAAAGAACATACGAAAGAGAAAAGATCACTGAAGTGCTTGTTGAGAAGCCCATCGAAAAGATCGTTGAAATTCCAGTTGAGCAAATCATTGAAATTCCAGTGGAGAAAATTATCGAACAACCAATAGAAATTAAGAAAATAGTAGAGAGACCGTATGAAAGAACTGTTGAAAGACCTTATGAAGTTTTGAGGGAAAATACAATTTATAAACCGCGAATTCTCGATATTCCAGAAAGCCATTTAGGCCATTATCCTAACCACGAAAGACTTCCCACCGAAGTGACTGTTCAGCACCAAGAAAGAATCGTTGAAAGGCCAGTCATCTATGAAAACATCATTCACCAAGACAGGATCATTGAGAGACCAAGAACAATTGAAATTCCAAGAGAAGTCACCAGAGAAATGCGTTACCAGGTGTACCATGATCGTCCGGTTCCTGTTGAAAGAACTTATTATCAGGAAATTGAAATTCCTGTGGAAAACACTATTATCAAACCAATTGAAATTATTGTTGAAAAGCCAAGAATCATTGAGAACATTATTGAAAATCACGTTCCTTATGAAAGAATCGTTGAGAGAGAAGTTGTGGTCCCGGTGGAGCACCTTGTGGAACGGCCTGTCTACATCGAAAACCTGGTTCAAAAGCAGGTCGAAATGAAGGTCGAAGTTCCAAGACCGATTGAGGAAATCGTCGAACTTCCAATTGAAAATTACTATCAAACCTCGATTCCAGTTGAGAAAGTCAACCTCAGACAAGTGGAAAAGATCGTTAGAAAGAGTGTTCCGAAGCTCAAAAGAGTGGAAGTTCCAGTTGATAACTATATTGAAAAATTGGTTTCGAGACCAGTTGAAAAGGTTATTGACAAGAAAGTCAGTCGTTACGTAGAGCGACCTGTTGAAAAAATTGTGCAAAGACCAGTTTATGTTGAGAGAACAGTTGAAAAGCCAAAAGAAATCGAAAAACTGATCGAAGTCAAAGTTGAAAACGTCAGAGAAGTTCTCAAAACCGTTGAAAAAGTTATCGAAAAGCCAGTCTATTATGATACCGTCATTGAAAAGAAGGTCGAAGTGATCGTTGAGAAAATCGTTGAGGTTCCTGTTGAAAAGATCATCGAAGTTCCCGTTGAAATCAGAGTCGAAAGACCGGTCGTCAACGAGATATATCGTGAAGAGGACATCCCGCTCGAAGCCCAAAAAGACGAGTACTTCGAAGAGCGTCAGACAGAAACCAATGAAGAGTTCATGGACCAGGAGCTTCAGACGGAGATCGACATCCGCAAACAGGAACTTTCTGCTGTTCAGAACGAAAACCTCCAGTTGAAGCGTCAGGCGGATAATTTCAAAAGAGAATGCGATAGCATCAAACTGACGATCGACAATCCCGAGCAGTTGGCCAACTTCGATCTGCAATCCCGCTATCAAGAGATGCTTTCTCGAGTTGAGCTCGAGAAACAAAGAAACAGAGGCCTTTCTCGCGACATCCACACCAAGCACCGAATCACTGAAACCCAGCTGGTGAAAGACCCACGGGTTGAAATGCTGAAGGGCAAGTTGCAGTCTTTGGTTGGAGAAAACGAGAGATTGGTGAAGGAGGTTGCGAATAAGGGCGAGTACGCTATGAATTCGTTGCCAGCAAATATCAGACGGGTTTAAGAAATTCTTGTTTACTTCTCTTTATTTTTACGTTTGATGATTATTTTTAATGAAAAGGGGTTTGGGGTTTGGGGTTTGGGG
>CAZBNX010000184.1:0-2575 GCA_964493255.1 uncultured Pseudomonas sp. | reverse complement strand
GGGGGGGGGGGGGGGGGGGGGGGGGGGGGGGGGGGGGGGCCGGCCCCCCCCCCCCCCCACGAGAACATGGGACGTATGGTCGTGCCCCATAGACCGAGCCCTGTGCCGGTTCTGTTCTCCAGCGTCCCGAGGGAAGCATGCTCTGCCTTGGGGGGGTTCTTTCCGAAATCAGGCCCGCCTCCTCTAGCGACACGAGGCACTGGTGCTCACGCACGAAGACGCAACGGACGTCGCCAAGGAACCATACATGAGCATGCGGTTCCGGCCGTTGCAGGCTGTCGAGATGCTCGGCCGCAGCAAGAACCGCGAGCCCCCGTGCCCTGCGGAGCAGTGCGTGTATTGGTGGTGGAGGGACCGCGGGGACCGGGGGAAAGGAGGACAGCGAACGAAGGCAGTCGTCCCTGCCTTTCCATGCCGTCAACCTTCCCTCCGTACCCGAAGGATGTCGCCCTCCCGTACATGCAGGATGAACGCCATGCCCCCGACACGGTCTTCCTCGTCGCCGAGAGCGACTACAGGGTGTATGAGGCCGACGCGCGGGAGCCGTGGGCCTTCGGCGATGTCCATTGGCGAGACTTCCCGGTGCCGGAGGTGCCGCTTGATGCAAGGCCGAGCCCCCCCGAACCGGCGCAGACCGCCCCGCCGGGGCTATTCGCATTGCCTGCACCGGTGGAATTCGACCTCTCGGACGGTTTGCCGGGAACCAGGCCGAGCCCTGTGCCGGCGCACCCCGCTAGGCCGAGCCCTGCGCCGGCGAGGACGAGTGTGTGGCATGGTGCCCCCTCGTCATCTGCAGCCCCCCCTCCGCCGCCGGGAGAAACAGAGAGACTTCGTGCATCCGTGGCCGGGTCGTGTCTCTGCGAGGAGGACTTGCGAACAGCAGAAGCGCAGACCTTAACGCAAGCTCACCTCGGCGGTTGGAGAGCCAAGACGCCCCTGGTCGAGCCAAGTCAGGAGCTGTTGGACGTCATGGCAATTGTCAACCAGGCGCACAGGCTGAAGCGCGGGAACATCGTCTGGTTATGCTGGGAGGGCGCTACCTCCCAAAGGGGCCGCAAGTGGATGCCTTGTCATGGAGCGACCCTTTTGGCCATCACAGTGGACGGGGCGAAGAAGCTTGCGCGGCACCTCGCGACGGAGGAGCCGTCACACCTCGATGTGATTCTGTCTCGATGGCTCATGGAGGACGGGCCAGAGAACACCATCGGCGCATGTTTCGTGTGGCCGAGCTGCGGTTCTTATGCGCAGCACATGAGCGGCATCGAAAACAACCTCCTCCGCGTGCCGACCTGGAGGGCTAAACATGTGCAAGAAGGCTTCCGGCCGGGCAAGGACAAGCGGTGGATATGTGGCTTCCGTCCCAAGGACGGCCCGGAGTGGTTGTGCGAGACGGTGTACGACCAGCGGGATTGGCTCACGACGATGCCCCCCGTCCATTGGTACTCCCCGTCGTACTTTTGGATGTTGAGGGCGCGCGAGTGGATCTCGGATGAGGGCGAGTGGGAGGGACCATGGTGGAAGACGAGTCAATGGCAGAGGAAGGACCAGAAACGCACCCGGCGGCAGAGACAACGTCCGAGCCCTGTGCCGGAGTTTCGCTGGGGTCCGAGCCCTTCGCCGGAGCGTAATCCGAGCCCTGAGCCGGAGCGTGACTCGCCGAGCCCTGGGCCGGCAGACCGTGGGAGGAAGCCATGGGTCGAGGACACCTTTTGGGAGGATCTGGTGAACGACCCGGACGGATTCCCGCGGCGCCAAGGCCGTCCTGGGGAGCAACAGCCCATCACGCGCCTCGCGCTGCAGCTCGTAGTCGACCACCCGGACTTCAACCCGAACTCGAAAATGGACAACCGCACCCTCCGGTTGCGCCGTCGCGCGCAGAATGTGTACTTGCGGCGCACCTTCGGCGAACAGCACGAGGCTCGCTTCCCCGGGACCTTCGGACCATCGAAGCCTTCATGGGCGAGCCCTGCGCCGCCCCTTTTTTTCCGTGCGTCTCTGCAGTGCTAAAAAGAAGGCGGACTGTCCATGGCATCGGCCGCAGCTCCTCGTGAGCAAGCGGGAGGAGACTTGGCAACGCCTCGCCCGGTGCATGCCGCAAATGTACCACCCGCAGCTTTGGGAGCGCTATCTCGGTCGTCCGCAGCAACGGGCCAGCGATGTCGCGGAGGAGGTGGAGTGATGTGCCGTACCGTCCTTGTCTCCGCGCGGTCCGCGGCACCGTTTTCTTCGCGCGCTTGAGCGCGCGTGCGCGCGCTCGCGTGTCCCCGGGCATCGGCCGAGCCCTGCGCCGGCGTCCGGCGTTAAGGCCGAGCCCTGCGCCGGCGTCGATGGCTAGAGGTTGGGCGCGACATCCTGGGACGTTCTCGCGGGTGCGCTTGCCTGTGGAAGGCACGCCGCGACAGCAAACATCCTTTCATGTTCATCCGGCATACTTTTCCACTTGTCTCCTGTCCATTTCCCCTAACCCGTCATGCTTCTTGTTCCAGGTTGTTCCGTATCATGGAAACTGTCATGCAAAAGACCGCGCATTCATCTACCATGCATGGCCGAGCCCTGTGCCGGCATGAACACACCA
>CAZBNX010000183.1:0-2581 GCA_964493255.1 uncultured Pseudomonas sp. | reverse complement strand
AACCCCAAACCCCAAACCCCAAACCCCAAACGAAGGTGAATTCGAAAAAATTCAAAATTAAATAAAACTATGAATTGATAAAACGAAATAAAAGGAGTATTAGATCATTCTAATATTGTCGCTGCACCTGGCTGATGGCGGAGATCTGCGCGTTGTCTCCGAACATCGACTTCTTGCTGATGTTGCCAATCCTGGCCTGGCCGATCGAGCCCTCGAGCAGCGCGATCTTCTCCTTTAATGCCGCGTTCTGCGCCGTGTAGTCGATGTTCGCGTGCAGCGTCGTGTTCACCTGGCGCTTCTGCAGGCTCTCGTACTCCGCTTTGAGCTTGGCCAGCTCAAGCTTGCCCGAGCTGATCTGCTGGTTGCTCTGCTCGTACTGCGACTTCATGGTCAAGTCCACACCCTCGGCCTTGATCTCTGTCCTCGGCTTCATGACGTTCCGGTCGTAGAAGACCTCCTTGACCACCTCCTTCTGCACGATCACCGGGTTCTCGACGATGACCTCGACCGGCACCTGCACGATCTTCTCCACAGGCACCTGCACGATCTTTTCCACCGGCACGATCACCTCCTTCTCGACCACTTTCTCGATGTAAAGCGGCTTCTCGATGATGTTCGTTCTCACGACCGGCTTCTCGACAATCTTCTCGACTTTGACCTGCACGATCTTGTCCACGTAGTTGATCTGCTCGATGTGGTTGTCCTCCTCGACGACCTTTTCAACCGGCACCTCCACGTACTTGACGACCTCCCTTACGACCGGCCTCTCGACGATTCTGTCGATGGGAACCTCGACCGTTTCTTCGATGATGTTCAGCTTTTCGACGGGAACGGTGGTTTCGTAGATGACTTCTTGCTGGACGATCTTCGGGATTTCTCTCGTGATGACGTTTTCCTTGTAGATTGGCTTTTCGACGACCTTGGTGACAGGAACCTTAACTTCGTTGATGACTTGAACAGGTCTTTCCACGATTTTATCAACGTTTCTCTTAACGATATTTTCAATGTAAACAGGTCTTTCGACAATAACTTCTTCGATTTCCTCAACGGGTCTTTCAACCACTCTTTCGACTGCCACTGGCTTTTCGATAATATTTGTGATGTATTCGGGCTCCTCAACGATCTGCTCGACCTTATTGTAAATGATTTTCTCAACTGGTCTTTCAACGACTTTTTCAATCACGTTGTCAACGTAGACAGGTCGTTCAACGATTCTTTCGACAGGCACTTCGACGATCTTCTGAACGGGTTTTTGAACGACAACTTCTTTAACAACATCAACAGGTCTCTGGTTGACCTTCTTAATAGATTTCTTAATTTCCTTCACAACTTCCTGTTCGAAAACTTTCACTTCAGTAGGCAAAATCTTATCGGCCTTGTATTTGTTGATGTCTTTTTCATCGATTTCAATCACTTTGTCAACAAAGACTTTGTTTTCAATGATCCTCTCCTTTGGAACTTCAACCACTCTTTGTCTCGGAACGTCAACAATTTTGTCAACGTAGACAGGCTGTTCGATCACTCTTTCGATTGGAACTTCAACGATCTTATCAACAGGAACTTCAATGATTTTTTCGATTGGTTTTTCTCTGATGATTTCGGTAATGACGTCTCTTTCGATGATTTTTTCGATTGGCTTTTCGATATAAACATTGTACGGAACTTGAACCTCTTTATAACGAGGAACTGGTTTCTCGACGATGACATCGATTGGTTTCTCAACGATTCTTTCGTTGATGACGGCTCTTTCCTGCTTCACAGCAACGTCCTTGTTTTGGTGTCTGTTTTGAACAGAGGGGCGCTGTTCCTTCACTGGAAGTCTGTTTTCGGTCACGCGCACGTTGTCGGTGGCGATGGTGTTTCTGGAGACCTCGTAGCTCTGCCCGACATTGACTCCCACAACGGTGGACTGTCCTTGCTTGGTTTCGACAACTCGTGGCGCCATTTTGTTTTCCGAAATGACTCTGCTCTGGCCGAGTCCTCCCTGGCTCAATCTCGGAGCGGTGTTTGAAATGGAGCCCTGGATGGTGGTGTACTGTGGGGTTTGAACGAAGGTGGTGGTTCCGGCTGTGTTGCTCAGCACTCGCTCACCGACGACGACTGGCGCGCCGGTTGTAACGTATCCGCCGGTGGTCGTGGTAGTGGTATAGCCACCAGAGGGGATATAGGCTCCAGTCGAATAGGTAGGGGTCGTGCTGTAGGTCTGTCCTGTGGTGTAGGTGACAGAGGGCGCTCCTGTGGCATAGGAGGAGGTCGTGTAAGTTACAGGTCCACCGGTGGAGGTGGAAGAAACGACTTGAGGAGCGCCAACTGAGGTGGGGGCCAGGAATGTTTGTCCCTGGTAAGCGGTGTTGCCGCCGGTCGTGAAGGTGACGCCTGGGGCGCTGGGAATCACGGTGCTCGTAATCATTTTATAAATAACCCTGAGCGGGGAACCATTGAATTTAAACTTGAGACTTCAAAATTAGTTCGGCCTTTTGTTATAAACGGAGTTTGTTATATTTGATTTTTGACGCTTTTGCCTTAACTTGAAACTTCGTTTTTTGTTCCGGGGTTTGGGGTTTGGGGTTTGGGGTTTGGG
>CAZBNX010000182.1:0-2602 GCA_964493255.1 uncultured Pseudomonas sp. | reverse complement strand
GTTAGCGCAGGTTCCACGCTGGGCGCTACTACGCGCAAACAGGCTCCGGCTTCGGCCAGCAAGCGCGCTTTACGCAACGCCACCTCACCACCGCCAACCAACAACACGCGGCGCGCCCGTACATTATGAAACAGCGGGAGAAAATCCATAATTAACCGATGACCTCAAGACCACCCATATAAGGTTTGAGCACGTCAGGCACGCGAATAGTGCCATCCGCTTGCTGATAATTTTCCAATACAGCCACCAGCGTGCGCCCCACCGCCAAACCAGAGCCATTTAAGGTATGCACCAACTCAGGTTTGCCGGTAGCGGGATTACGCCAACGCGCTTGCATTCGACGGGCTTGGAAATCGCCACAATTGGAGCAAGAAGAAATTTCACGGAATTTTTCTTGGCTCGGAACCCACACCTCAAGGTCATAGGTTTTGGTTGCGCCAAAGCCCATATCGCCGGTGCATAACGCCAGCTTACGGTAGGGAAGTTCCAGTAATTGCAGGACTTTTTCCGCGTGGCCGGTTAATTCTTCCAACGCGGCGAACGATTTTTCTGGCTCAACAACATGCACCAATTCCACTTTATCGAATTGGTGTTGGCGAATCATGCCGCGCGTATCACGCCCCGAAGCACCCGCTTCACTGCGGAAACAAGGTGTATGCGCCACAAACTTCAGCGGCAACTGTTTGGCGTCCAGAATTTCGCCGCTTACGATATTGGTCAGCGATACTTCAGCGGTCGGAATCAGGTAAAAATCAGCTTCGCCTTCGCGGGTGATTTTGAATAAATCTTCTTCAAATTTAGGCAATTGCCCTGTGCCACGCAGCGCCGGAGCCTGCACCAAATACGGCGTATAGGCTTCTTCGTAACCGTGTTCGCCGGTGTGCAGATTGAGCATAAATTGCGCTAATGCACGGTGCAGACGCGCAATCGGGCCGCGCATGATGGCAAAACGTGCACCTGACAACTTGGCCGCTGTTTCAAAATCCAACCAACCGTGCTGCTCACCCAACGCCACATGGTCTTTGACGGCGAAATCAAACACGCGCGGCGTACCCCAACGGCTCACCTCGACGTTTTCTTCTTCGCCACCACCGACCGGCACCGATTCATGGGGCAGATTCGGGATGGTCATCATCAACGCATCTAAATCGGCTTGAATAGCATCGAGCTCTTGCTTACCGGCAGCCAATTCAGCGCCTAAACGGTCAACATCGGCCATCAATGGCGCAATATCTTCACCGCGCTGTTTCGCTTGACCAATGCTTTTTGAGCGCGCATTGCGCTCCGCTTGTAATTGTTCGGTGCGAACTTGCGTTTCTTTACGACGGTTTTCCAGCGCTTCGAGGCGCTCCACATCTAACTGAAAACCGCGCGTCGCCAAACGCTGCGCTACGTCCTGCGGCTGGCTGCGAACCAATTTGGAATCGAGCATGAGACATTCTCTTGATAGAACGAAAACAAAATCAGGGCGCGGAGTTTAACCGCTTACAGTGCGCGAGCCAGCACGGAACCACACGCCGCCGCTACAACACCACCCACCACGCTGCCGACTAAATACGACAACGCCAAACCGCTTTGCCCACCTTCGAACAAACGCAGCACTTCTAAACTGAAACTTGAAAAGGTAGTCAGACCACCTAACACGCCCGCCATTAATCCCGTGCGAATCACTAACGGAATATCGGTGCGCGTCAAAAAGAACGCTGATAAAAAACCAATTAAAAAACAACCCACTAGGTTTACTGCAAAGGTCGCCATGTAATAGTGACGTGGCCAATTTGCCACCACCCAAGCACTGGTAAGAAAGCGCAATACCGAGCCACATGCGCCTCCCAAAGCCACCCCTAACGCAATTTTGAGCACTTAACGACGCCTCTGAAGTGGACTCATTCGGTTTCGCTCGGCCAACTGCGCGAGCTTGTCACGGATTTTAAGCTCTAAGCCGCGTCCTGTTGGCTGGTAATACGACCTCGGACGCATTTCAGTCGGAAAATAATCTTCTCCGGCGGCGAAAGCATCGGGCTCATCATGGGCATAGCGGTATTCCTCGGCATAGCCCAGTTGCTTCATTAACTGCGTGGGCGCGTTGCGTAAATGCAGCGGTACCTCCAAAGAACCACGCTCCAGCGCATCGCGCTTGGCGGCTTTGAAGGCGTGATAAACCGCGTTACTTTTCGGCGCACACGCCAAATACACCAACGCTTGCGCCAACGCCAACTCACCTTCCGGGTGCCCTAAACGTGCCTGCACATCCCACGCGGCCAAACATAAATTCAATGCGCGCGGGTCGGCGTTGCCGATATCTTCGCTGGCGATACGCACCGCGCGCCGCGCGATATACAAAGGGTCGCAACCGCCCGCCAATAAGCGCGCCAACCAATACAGCGTTGCATCTGGGTCGGAACCACGCACAGATTTATGCAGCGCACTGATTTGGTCATAAAAAGCATCGCCCTTTTTATCAAAGCGCAGCGTTTTTTCTCCCAGCAACGACACCACCCCGTTTTCTGTGATTTCGCTGCCGTCTTCCAGCACATCCGCCGCATTTTCCAGAAGATTTAATAAACGTCGCCCATCGCCATCGGCTGCCTGAACCAATAGC
>CAZBNX010000181.1:0-2670 GCA_964493255.1 uncultured Pseudomonas sp. | reverse complement strand
AGATTACGATTTAATATATCTTCATCTATATACACTCGTTTATATATTATTTTAGAAATTAGTTATTTAATTAAATGATAAAAAAAATATACAGAAAATATATAGTAAAATAGTATATTAATATTTTTAACTACTCTAATTTAAATCTAATAAATATCCTACATAATAAATCATTATAAAACGCATTTACCCAATCCATTGAATCTAACACAACTGATCGATATAACAATATCGACAATATTAGCATAATAAGGCTTATTTAGAAACATACATTGTTGAGATTAGCCTATTCAATAATTTAAGATTATAGGTGCAAACCCTTTTACCTTAATTTAAAAATTCACAACCCCCTCTGTGAGTTGATAATAATCAAAATACTTTAAATAACACACGGACGTAACTAGTTTAAATTTAGTTAGTTCAGATGTATGCTCAAAGTTAATTATTATTTTAATGAGGGTGGTTTCTTGCTATGTGCGTACTATAAAATCCTTATGGTTTTTTATTTTCGAATAGGATACGAAAAATTTATATCAGTATTTTGTCACTACTATAAGATTCAATTGTTTTACATCTTGAAAAAATTTTTAAAACAATTAGAAACATCTACGAATGGAGCGTAGTAAAATTATATAATTTAAGTCAGGCATGTTTTATTGAATAAAATTTATTTTTAATGTCTACTAAAAAGTAATTATCTAAAATATATGCAACGGTTGTTTATACTAAATACCTGACAGTAAGTGTTCTATAATGCGTTAGTGAGGTTTTACTTTAACCAAAAGGAAAAATGTTGAAAAATTGAATGGTTGGTGTAAAGATAGTAAAAAGCTAAATTTATACATGCGCTTTTACTGCTACAAAAAAAACATAATAAAAAAAACATAACCGCATTGGTGTAGAGTAAGAGAAAAAACTATAAAACTAATGAGAGCGTTGGCAAAAAAAAAAAAAATATAAAACATAGAAATACTACAATTTTTAACTATTTCGACAGCAAACATATTAAATAGTTTTTTTTATTTTATTTATATAAAAAAAAATAACAAAAACGTCAAAACTTAAAAATGCTAATCCTAGATATAAACTATATATAAGAGAGAGTTTCATGAACTGTCCTTTTTCCAGCAAAAAAATCTGATAATGAGAAATTGTTATACTTAAAAAAAAATAAATATTTTAAAACATGCTTTCAGTACATTTTAATGAAATGCCTTTACTTTGAAATTTTATTGAATTGCAATATCATTACAACTGGCATTAACACTTTTAAAATATAATTCAATTTTTACAGCAATTATTAAAGTTGTTAAAAAAAAAAAAACGTTATAAGTTTACCAATTCAGGTCTTAAAATAAAAAACACAGAAAATTCAAATAGTATGAAATTAAATGTTATACTTTAACTAAATATAATATTTAGTCGACATTTATGTCTTAGCTAAAAGAAAACAATTTTTTATAAAAATTTGTATACAATATTTGTTAAACTGGATTTTATATAAACAATCGGTTTGTTTTAAATTTTTATATTTTATTGTGGTTTTATTAGGAGTAATAAAAAAAAGAATTTTTATTTAATATTTTTTAACTAATTAGTATTTTATTCTTTAAATATTAAAATCACGTATTAATCAGCATTTTCAAATTTATATAAATCATTACATAAACTTGATTATTTTAATTCAACTATTATACAAGTAAAATAAACATTTATCATTAATGGTATTCGCCATAAATGTAAACAAAAAATTAATTCGTTAAAATTAATAATTTAAATAAAATAATCAGTAAGGTTTGCAGATCTAATTACAAATCTTAAATCGAACTAGACCAATTAAAATTGTGTTAATTTTAAATTTAGCATATACCGTTGGCAAAAAAAAAAAAAATATAAAACATAGAAACACTACAATTTTTAACTATTTCAACAGTAAACATATTAAAGAGGTTTTTTATTGTATTTAGATAAAAAAAAAATAACAAAAACGTCAAAACTTAAAAATACTAATCCTAGAGATAAACTATATATAAGAGAGAGTTTCATGAACTGTCCTTTTTTCAGCAAAAAAATCTTATAATGACATATTGTTTAGATTTTTTTTTGAAATAAATACTTTAAAACATACTTTCGTGACTTTTTAATTAAATGAGTTTATTGTGAGATTTTATTAACCGTATGACCATTACAACTTATATTAACAGTTTTTAAACATAATTCAATTTTTAACTTACTTATTAAATTTATTAAAAATAAAAAAAACTTTATAAGTTTACAAATTTAGGTCTTCAAATAAAAGACACAGGAAATTAAAATAGTATAAAATTAAATGTTATATTTAATTAAGTATGACATTTAATCTAAATTTATGACTTAGCTAAAAGCAACTACGTTGTTATAAAAATTTGTCTACCATATTTGTTAAATTGTCTTTTATATAAAAGACAGTTTGTTTTAAATTTTTATATTTTATTGTGATTTTATTATAAGTAATCAAAAAGAATTTTTATTTAATATTTATTAACTAATTAGTATTTTAATATTTAAATAATAAAATACTAATTATTAATCAACGTTTTCACATTTATGTAATTAATTACATAAATGTGATTATTCTAATTAAACTATTATACAAGTACAATAAAACTTTATCATTAAGATTATTAGCTA
>CAZBNX010000180.1:1370-2675 GCA_964493255.1 uncultured Pseudomonas sp. | reverse complement strand
GAGGCGCGCACTATACAGCATCTTTTTAGGGCGTCAACAGGGCGCGCCTGCTTTTTTACACTTCAGCCGTAATCTGTATTTTCGCAAAGGCTTTCTTGCCCGCTTGGCAAACATACGTCTGGCCAACAGCGCACATAAAGTTACGGTCAACGACGTCACCGTTTACCCGCACGCTCCCTGCATTCAACAAATCGCGCGCTGCCGCCGCGTTACGCACCAACCCCGCGCGGTTTAGTACCGCTGAAATCGGCAAATCTTCTGCTGAAGAAACAAAAACCTCCGGCAAATCATCAGGTAACTCGCCTTCTTTTAAACGGTTTCCGGCAGAGCGGTGCGCGCTGGCAGCCGCTTCTTCACCATGAAAACGCGCCACAATCTCTTCAGCCAGCTTGATTTTGATGTCACGCGGGTTCGCGCCGCTCTCAACATCGCGGCGGAATGCCTCAATTTCAGCCATGGGGCGGAAGCTCAACAACTCAAAATAACGCCACATCAAGCTATCCGGCAGCGAAACCAGTTTGCTGTACATCACGCCCGGCGCTTCTTGGATACCAATATAGTTGCCCAGCGATTTGGACATCTTTTTCACACCATCCAAACCCTCTAATAAAGGCATGGTGATGATGCTTTGCGACTCCTGCCCATACGCGCGCTGCAATTCGCGCCCCATCAGCAGGTTAAATTTTTGGTCTGTGCCGCCCAATTCCACGTCGGCGCGCAACGCTACCGAGTCATACCCCTGAACCAACGGGTATAAAAATTCGTGAATCGCAATGGATTGATTGCCGGTGTAACGCTTATGGAAATCGTCGCGCTCCAACATGCGCGCAACCGTGTATTGCGACGACAAGCGAATAAAATCCGACGGCGACAGTTGGTCCATCCACGTTGAGTTGAACACCACTTCCGTTTTTTCAGGGTCCAGAATCTTGAACACCTGCGCTTTGTAGGTTTCAGCGTTTTCCAACACCTGCTCGCGGCTCAACGGTGGGCGCGTGGCATTTTTGCCGCTAGGGTCGCCAATCATCGCGGTGAAATCACCAATTAAGAACAGCACATGATGGCCAAGCTGTTGAAATTGACGCAGCTTATTGATGAGCACCGTGTGCCCCAAGTGCAAATCGGGCGCGGTTGGGTCAAAACCGGCCTTGATACGCAGCGGCGCACCACGCTTCAGGCGCTCCACCAACTCGGCTTCCACCAACACTTCTTCTGCGCCACGCTTAATAAGCTGCAACTGCTCTTCAATCGAAATCATGATTTTTTCCACAGCATTTGAATGCGAATCCTGATTATCTTGGAAGA
>CAZBNX010000180.1:0-1270 GCA_964493255.1 uncultured Pseudomonas sp. | reverse complement strand
TGTTACAACAATTAGGCTGGGAAAGCGTGCCGCAACAAATCGTCACGGTACAGGGCAAACAAGCAAAACCGGATTGGTGTCTAGCGTTAAATACGGCTCAAAAAGATGCCATTATGGTGGCCAATGATTACCGCGCTATTACCGCTATTTGCGAGGCTAAGGCATGGCAAAAATCACTGGATACCGGCAAAGCAAAACGCGATGAAAACCCGCACCACCAATTACAAGATTATTTAGCCACTTTGCGAATCCGCTTTGGCTTTCTTACGAATGGTCGTTTATGGCGCTTTTACGACACCAATCGCATTACTGCTCAAAAGACTTACTTAGAGTTTGATTTAGAAAAATTATTATCGCTTGAAAACAATGCCGAGAAAAACGCAGCCTTGGCGTTATTTAGCCACTTCTTTGCACGCAGCAACTACGAAGCAGCGCCCAATCAAAATAATCTTATCGAACAAACCATTGTTAAATCGACGGCTTTTACGCAAGCCGTTGAAGAAAATCTTAAAGCTATTATTTATGGTACAAACGGAGAAGACTCACTCTTTGAACTTATCGGTAAATCCATTTATCAGGCTAACGCTCATAAGCAACCCCGTTTAGAAGATATTTACGAGCACAGTGTCGTTTTATTATTTCGGCTGCTTTTTATCGTTTATTTTGAAGATAAAAACCGTGCGCTACTGAATACACACCCTTGTTATTCACAATACAGTTTGAATAACATTTATCAACAGTTACGCAACGGCGGCGAAGCGCGTGCTGCTTTACACGATGGCTTTTATGCACTCAAACGATTATTTAGCATACTCAACGAAGGTGATGAAGACTTAAACATCCCTTTATTCAATGGCGGTTTATTTGACCCAACACGCGCGCCGCTGTTATTAACGCCTAAGATATTTACTAATGCAGAACTAACGACTTTACTCGAAAAATTACTCTTCAAAACAGAGCGCGGAAACACCCTTTTTGAAATACGTCGTGATTTCAAAAATATGAGCGTGACACACTTAGGCCGTATTTATGAAGGATTATTAGAATTCCGCTTTGAACGCACACAAGAAACCGAAATTTATCTTGAATACCTGATTGCAGGCAGTAAAAAACCTATCGAATCTTATTTTGATGTCTATGACGCAGCAAATCTTAAAAAGCAAAAAGGCTTTAAGGCGCTGCGTGAGATTAACATTGCGGCAGGTACACTACGCTTAAAAAGCGCCAGTAATTCACGAAAAAGCAGTGCCAGTTATTACACACCACAAAG
>CAZBNX010000179.1:0-2687 GCA_964493255.1 uncultured Pseudomonas sp. | reverse complement strand
CCCAGATAACCGACCATACAGCAGCTTCTTTAAGAGAGACTTTGTGCTGTTTACCGCCACCGACAAATATCAGATCGACGAGTAACAAGAACAGTATGAGGCCAGCGAAGCCTGCCCACATCCACCAGATCCCAAGTGATTCCATGTGTACCTCCGATAAAATGCATTGTTTATCAGGTACTGGCTTATCTAAACTAAGCATAAAGCCTTGCCTGAAATGGCAAGGTCTCACTTACAGTTTGGAATCAACTGCCCACCGGCCGGGTGAGAAAACACCGTATTGACGACCTGATGGCTGGAAGTTACTCCCCTTGTGATATTAATGTTAATTGTTGTTAAAAAATAAACAAGGGCTGATCCGTATTATTCTGGGGGCGGAGCCTAAAGGGCTATTGATCGCCAACAACTAGGGGCTGTTGATCTTTGTTGTTCATAGATTAATCAGACCATATTGGCAACCACATCATTGAAAATGCCAGTGCCAACACGCTGGCATAATTCCTCAATAACTTATCGTAACGTGTTGCTATTGCTCGAAAATGTTTAATTCTGGCAAAAGCATTCTCGACCAAATGCCGCCATTTATATAAGCACCAGTCCATATCATCATTACCTTTTTGAGAATTATTTTTCCGAGGGATATTCGGTTTAGCGCCTGTATCTCTGATATGTTCCCTTAAGGATTCACTGTCATAGCCTTTATCTGCTGTAATACATTTCGCTTCTGGTGCTTCAGTGACGAGACTTTCAGCGTGAGCCATATCGTGGATCTGACCCGCTGACAATTCAAAATGAACTGGGAGTCCGCCACTATCGACAACCAGATGGATCTTCGTGGTATTTCCGCCACGGCTCTTACCGATCCCCTGAGGCTCCTGTGAAGCCGCACCCGTACTATGCTGATGAGCTCTCACAATACTACCATCGATAAATAACCATTCAGGATCGGGATTGGCGGATAACTGATTGAATATCAATTCAAATACACCATTTTTAGACCATAAGTTGAAACGTTTAAACACGGTATTCCAGCGACCAAATTCGTAACTGTTCAGCGAGATGGTATTGACTACCTAAATGAGACGATCGTCCCATGATCCCCTTTTGCCTATTGAGTGATCCTCTGGCTGCTTCATGATATGGCTCATGAACAAAAACAATTCTCAGCCGAAGCAACCTTCTCTCACTCTCGAACAGGCTAACGAGCTTATTTACAAGCTCCTTGACCGCATTGCGGAGTTGGAAGATCGTTTGAAGCAAAACAGTGGTAACTCATCTAGGCCGCCATCCAGTGATGGGCCAGATGTCGGTGCATCTGTTCGAAAGCGTCCTGGCTCTGGCAAAAAACGCGGCGCTCAACCCGGGCACAAAGGTCATCGGCGTGAACGGCATCCGTGCGATGCGCGTTTAAATGTGATTGAGCATCACCCTTCAACACATTGTTCTTGTTGCGGGGAACCGGTTCTGTCTCATGCTCGTCCTTACCGGAGCCATCAGGTTTTTGAATTGCCTGAAGTGAGTTATCTCGTCACTGAGCATCAGCTATTTCGTGCGACTTGCACCCATTGCATTGCCACCACTCAAGCCGAATTGCCCCAAGCGGTCAGTGACACACAAATGGGGCCCAATTTGCTCAGCTATATTGCGCTGCAAAGTGGACAGTTCCATCAAAGCATCAGCCAGATCCAAGCTCAGCTCAAACAACATTTTGGACTTGAGTTTAGTCGCGGAGCCATCAGTGAGGCACAGGGGCGAGTGAGCAGTATGCTCACCCCAACATATCAAGCGATAAAGCAACAAGTTCAGTCTGCCGCTCATGTTCATGCGGATGAGACCCGGCATCAACGCGGTGGAGAAAGACGATGGATGTGGATGGCATTGAGTAAAGTAGCTGTCTGTTTCATGATTGCTTTTGGTCGGGGTCAGGCTGACGCGAAACGGCTACTGGGTCAGGAACTTACCGGTATTTTAGTGACCGACCAATATGCGGGTTACCGTTTTATCGACGCAAGTCAGCGGCAGTTGTGTTGGTCCCATGTGTCGCGGAATGTCGCAGCCATAGCGGAAAGTAGTGACACTATCAATCAGACTATCGGTATGCGGCTGGTCTTACTGGCAGATAGCGTATTCAGAGTGCGACATCGCTGGGAAAATGGGCAACTGAGCAAGACGCAGTACCTAAGACGACTCAAGCGATGTCGGCAAAGCTGGCTGAAACAACTAGAAGAAGGAGCCAGACTCTGCACCAAGCGTTACCGGGGCCGCTGTCGATTATTGAGCAATGACGATGAAATGTTATGGCGATTTATGACCGATGAAGGGATCGCATTAACCAATAATGAAGCGGAACGAGCGTTGCGAGGTTATGTGCTGTGGCGTAAAGGAAGTTATGGCGTCTGGTCACATAGGGGTGAACAATTTAGACAGCGGATCTTATCGTTAGTGGAGACAGCGAAACGACTAAAGCGTTGTCCTCAGGAATGGTTACGGACCATCGTGAAAGCCTGCATAGAAAAGACAGATTATCCAATTCCGCAAGAGTTGTTGTTGTCAACGCAGTCCCGGTGAACTGTTACCAAACCACTGCTGCAATTCCATACTCAGTTCAACAAAGATCTGCCATGGGGCGAGATCGACATGGATTTCATGAACCTGAACCAGACTGCACATGGTGGTCGCGAATTCGG
>CAZBNX010000178.1:0-2691 GCA_964493255.1 uncultured Pseudomonas sp. | reverse complement strand
ACGCAACTCAACGAGCACGCACATGCGGGGGTTCATGCATGTCCCTGGAAAAACCCCGTTGGCGGAGCCCCTTTGGACGATGCCAGCGAGCAATGTTGCGGCAACAGTGCCTCTTCGAGGCCATTGCAATGTTTTGTGTGCGTTGCACGCCCGGCGGTGCCTCAAAACACCTCGCTGACGGCTCAGGGCTCGTCCCGGTCCGACACTTCGCCCAATGGCTCGAGGGCGTGCGGCGCAGGGCTCGCACTGTTCGTGGCGGCGGCGCAGAGCTCGCCCTCGTCCGTCTTCTTTTTTTTCGACTCCATCTCGTCGGTCTCGGAGCGCCCGTCCATGCCCGCTTCCATCCCTTTGCGTGCCCGAGACTTCAACTTCTCCGCCGCATCCTTCCGCATCATCAGGACGGCGACGAGATCGTCATCCGACAAACTCATGGCTTTTCCTTTCAGCCGTGACATGCGCCGCTTCGTGTTGCGCATGTGCCTCACGACCGCTTTTTTCTCAGCACGCAACCGATCTTGCTCCCGTTTCAGGCCTTCGATGTGTTGGCGAAACGGGTCGTCCGGCAAGGTTTCCACGATGGCTATTTTTGTCGCGGTCATGACTGAGACGGCGCTGGGTTCGCTGTGACTGCTGCTCGCCATGGCGTCGGTCCTGGGGAGCGTCGGATGACACGGAGGGCACCGGTGAGACGCGCGATCCGCGACGGCGGGGCGAGTTGCTGACAAATGGCCTCCCCGCCAGAAAAGAATCGGGACGACGGCAGGGGGCTGTGTACGCGAATATGACTGGGCGGAAAAGCGGCCGGATACCGGCGGCGCAGGGCTCGCCCATGGTGCATCGTGTGTTTCCTCGTTCTGCCCTGCCCGTCGGTGCCACCCGTCTATGCTGTGCTCGCGCTGGCAACTTGCATTCCAGCGCACCACAAGTATTGCTGTCCCACTAGCATATTCTCGGCGTCTGGGAGCCGACGGGGATATCGGGCAAGAGGGGCGGTATTGTGTTGTTTTGTGACACGAATGCGACGAAAGACGGCATTGCTCGTTGCGGCCAATTCTCATCTCCCTGCTTCAAACGCCGTCTCAGGGCTCGGCCCAGTTCCGGTGGTCGGGGAAGCGCACCGGGACGCACACCTGGCCACAAGCGGAAGGGGCGGGCATATGCACGGAGAAGCGAACGGCCAGGCGGACGCCCTCCGGGTGGAAAAAGTTCGCACCTACAGCTCGCGAGAACCCCCGGAAAATCGCACCGGGAAGGGTTTTTCCGGGCCACAAAAAACGCCCGGAATCTGGGCCCGAAATTTGGCCCACAGTAGTATGCGTCCTCACAAAGCGGTCCCGTTTTTTGGACCCAGTTTTCGGCCCTGGAAATCGAAAACGCGGGGCGAGTTTTCCTGCTTCGGCGACGGCCGGGGGCCGCCGCTTTCCCGAGCAGCGCAGCCCCTCCAAGGGAAGCGCGTCAGTTGCCCGCGGCCACGCCCGCAGCTAACGCCGAGGCCGCGCCCATCGACGCACCCACTGCTTGCCGGGGCCGCACACGCCACCGGTCCCCCGAAGAGTCTTGCGGAAACCTTTCCAGCACCCGCATCCGGACATGCCGGGCTGCCATGATGTGCGGGCGTACTTCGTCTTGATCAAAGGTTTTTCTATGAGCACAAAAATATGGAAGAAATGGAGGCCTGACATGTGCTTCCCAACGTTCACAATTTCTGGAGCACATTTCGTGTGGGCACCGATTTTTCCCTCGATCTTCGCTCACAAGCGGTCCTTGTGCGTGCGACGCCGGCACTTGCCCACCGGCTCACCGTGCAGTGTGCGCGTTGGAGGCACACAAAACACGGTCATGACCATCAAAAGGATGAATTTGGCATGTTCATCAACCCAGCAGTCCATCATCGAGATGCTCTGCTGAGAAGACACGCGTTTGCATACCATTAGCGTCTGCGCCTTTGTACTGTACTTCGCGCGCGCGATCCGGGCGCGCGCTAAGGCAAAGCACCCGCCTACTCGACGGATAAGCGGTGAACCCTTCGCATCACAACCGTTCCTGCCCCGTTCCAGCAGGGTTCGCAGGGCAAGCGCTCGGCCTCCTGTCCGTTCGCCGTCCTGGACCCCTTTTGCCGGCATTGCAAGTAGAGGGAGGAGACCGAACGCCGGTGCGAGATGCGCCGGCGCAGGGCTCGGCCGAGACTTTACGGGCGTTTGCGCCACCGGGAAGCCATGCCAAGAGTCATCTCCGAACGAACGCGCAGGGCCCGTTCGCGGCACCGGGAAGCCATGCCAAGAGTCATGTCCGAGCGAACGCAAAGGGCGAGTGCGCGTCCGCCCCGTGGGTCGTTCTCGGCGACGAGGATGGTCGTCTTCGAGGGTTGGCACGAGTTTTGCAGCAACGGTCATCCCACATCCGACGAGAAAGCAAGTGAACCCTGTCAAAATGGAGGGCAGGAAGGACTGCTTTCGCCTCTTGTTTTCATCCCCGCCCCTGTGCCCCAACCCCCGCAACCCCCATACACGCACGGCGGCCAGGGACCGGGAACTCGTGCAATTGCGAAGCAGCGACTGCATCAATGTCAAGGACCGACATATGCGAATATCTGCGCCCACCGATCCGTCCGCACGCGTGTGTGTGTCTCCCTGTCGCCGAGTCCCCGGGTCCCAAGAAATGTCGCACCAACTGCCTGCCGTTCCAACATGT
>CAZBNX010000177.1:1443-2724 GCA_964493255.1 uncultured Pseudomonas sp. | reverse complement strand
GCGCGGCGAATGGATGTCATACACGCCGGGGCCGATGTCGTTGGGATAGGCGAACTGCTCGAACGCATCCAGCAATTCCATGTCCGAGCGCGAGGTTTCGATGGTGATAACGTCGGCATCCATTGCGGCAATCGAATCAATCACATCATTAAATTCGCTGTAACACATGTGCGTGTGGATTTGCGTTTCATCGCGCACGCCGCTGGCGGTTAGGCGGAATGCTTCGGTGGCCCAATTCAGGTACGCCTTCCAATCGGCTTGGCGCAGCGGCAGCCCTTCGCGGAACGCCGCTTCATCAATTTGCACCACGCGAATGCCCGCCGCTTCCAAGTCTAAAACTTCATCACGAATCGCTAACGCCAATTGACGTGCTTGCACTTCACGGCTGACGTCTTCACGCGGGAATGACCACATCAGCATGGTGACGGGGCCGGTGAGCATCCCTTTCATCACCTGTTGCGTTTGTTGTTGCGCGTACTGAATCCACTGCACCGTCATCGCGTTGGGGCGTGACAAGTCGCCATAAATAATCGCTGGTTTGACGCAGCGAGAGCCGTAACTTTGCACCCAACCAAAACGGGTGAAAACGTAACCCTCTAATTGTTCAGCGAAATATTCCACCATGTCGTTGCGTTCGGCTTCACCGTGTACCAGTACATCTAGCCCAATTTTTTCTTGGAACGCGACCGCATGACGAATCTCGGCCTGCATCGCGGCGGTGTATTCCGCTTCGCTGATACGGCCTTGTTTGAACGCCTGACGCGCTTGGCGAATTTCCCCCGTTTGCGGAAACGAGCCGATGGTGGTGGTCGGAAAGGCGGGCAGTTGCAAGCGCGCTTGTTGCAGCGCGATGCGTTGCGTGAACGGCGTGGCGCGTTGGCTGTCTTCGGGGCGAATGGCGGCCAAACGCGCTTGGACGTCGGGCTTATGGATGCGTGTTGAGGTGGCGCGGCGGGCTTGAACAGCGCGGCTTTCGGCCAAGGCTGCCAGCACGTCGGGCGCGTTGGGGTTAGACAGCGCCCGCGCTAACAGCGCCACTTCGGTACATTTCTGTACCGCGAACGCCAGCCAGCTTTTCAATTCGGCGTCTAATTGGTCTTCGCGGTCGAGGTCAACGGGGCTATGCAGCAGCGAACACGAGGGCGCAATCCAGAGGCGGTCGCCTAACCGCTCGGCAGCTTGTTGCGCGACGGCCAGCGCCTTGTCTAGGTCGCAGCGCCACACGTTGCGCCCATTCACCAAGCCCAACGACAGCACTTTGTAGGTCGGTAAACGGTCGAG
>CAZBNX010000177.1:0-1343 GCA_964493255.1 uncultured Pseudomonas sp. | reverse complement strand
CCAGAGATAAGTCAGCGGGCCAATCACCACCGGCTTGACCTTGTAACCCAACGCCAGCGCCTCATCGACCTCTTCAAACAGTTGTTCCCAACGCAGGCTAAACGTCTGCGCGGCGCTAAATTCCGGCACCAAATAATGGTAGTTGGTATCGAACCATTTGGTCATTTCTTGGGCGTGCGTGCTGCCACAGCAAGCACTGTGTGACACGCCCCGCGCCATGCTGAACAAAGTATTGAGCGTGGGATGTTGTGCTGAATCTGCATGGAAACGCGCAGGAATTACGCCGAACATCAGCGAATGTGTCAAAACGTGGTCGTACCACGCGAAATCACCGACCGGCAGCCATTCGATGCCCGCCGCGTGTTGCGTGTGCCAATGCGTCGCGCGCAGGGTTTTGCCGACGGCGCGCAAATCCGCTTCCGCTATTTCACCTTTCCAGAAGGCTTCTTGCGCTTTTTTTAATTCGCGGTCGCGGCCAATACGCGGGAAGCCAAGGTTATGCGCCAATGCCATGAGAATGCTCCAAGGGTCAGTAGGGGCGGCATTGTCCGGGGGAATTGATTATGAGAAAAACGCATTTTATTGAAGATTAACTTTAGTTTTTCTCATGACCTGCGGGGTTCGCTGACGTAGTAACAGGCTCATTTGCTCGACCATAAGCGGATTCAGGCCGCTGGCGGGCGCTGTCATCATGCGCTACACCTTTCACAGATGACGCTCCCGTGACTACGCCAACGCCTTCCCTCATCGACCTTGATGCGTATCCCAACCTGCCCGCCTTTCTGGCCGACAGTTGTCGGCGCTTTGCGAAGCGTCCGGCGTTTAGCGGTTTGGGCAAAACCCTGAGCTATGAACGCCTTTATGAGCTGTCTGGCGCATTTGCGGCGTGGTTACAAACCCACACGGATTTGCAACCGGGCGAGCGCATCGCGGTGCAATTACCGAATGTGCTGCAATTTCCGGTGGTGGTGTTTGGTGCGCTGCGCGCCGGTTTGGTGGTGGTGAGTGTTAATCCGTTGTACAGCGCGCGCGAGTTGGAGCACCAATTAAAGGATGCGGGCGCGACGGCGTTGGTGTGTTTGTCGAACACGGCGCAGGCAGCGGCGGAAGTGTTGCCGCGCACCTCGGTGCGGCATGTGGTCAGCACGGAAGTGGGGGATATGTTGCCGTGGCCGCGCCGCTGGCTGGTCAATGCGGGGATGCGTTATGTGAAGAAACAAGCGCCGGTGACACTACCGGGCGCGGTGGCGCTGCGGCAGGCGCTGCGCTTGGGAACGGGCGTGGTGATTCGTGATTACGCCGCTGCGCCGGACGCGGTAGCGGTGTTGCAATACACCGGCGGC
>CAZBNX010000176.1:0-2730 GCA_964493255.1 uncultured Pseudomonas sp. | reverse complement strand
ATATATTAGACCGTTGGATCTGTGATACAGTAAAATCACACATTTGCTCCTATCAGTAAGAAATATATTGTGTTGAGTAAAGTGTTGGAAAAGTAGTTCATAACTTAACTTATATCAGAAATGAAAGCACATTGACATGGTCAATGTAACAATGCGTGTCTACTTGGTCTTGATACCCAATTCTTGTTCAATTCTCTCCCTACTTTGACAGATCAAGTTGTAGATACGCCCATAGGATATTTGCTCCTCTCGATAACTTTTCTTTCCCGAATATAAGACAGAAATCAATAATTTGTATGCTTCATTGAATGCAGCATCACCCTCAACAATGGTGATGTCATTGATATTTGTTTTCCCTTGCGGCATCAGGTGATGGGTTGGGCTCAATATTATTTTTTCAATGATAGTCATGACTGTTGCTGCTCTTGAAAACTGCATCATATCAGCAGCTGCAATGTCAAATCTTCTGGACAATCGTTTCAGTGGTCGTATTCCTTCTGAGAATATGCCATGATACCAAAAGTCAAAGAGAGTTTTGCAAGTACAATTAGCAGGAAATTTCCAACCTTTTGGCACCATGTGACCAATAAGTCCATCGTCCCATTGAAACATTCGCCACCAAGATTGTATATTTGATGTTGTATTTGGTTCCATGTGCTGACTGTTCTCGTTTGTTGATGTGGGATTTGCCATGGATGAACACATTGCCTTGCAAGCTTCAATGATCTCTTTTCTCAATGCTTCGAAATCTTGTCTTGTTATCGGTAATGCTCCATTGATTATCATATTATTTTTTAAATAATCTGCTACTTTTGACGCAATATTGTCTCCGTAAGTAGTTGTTAACTCAAGTTTAATAGAACTCAGCAAATCTTCCACAGCTGTCAGTCGAACATCCATTTTGTTTATATTACTTGCTATCGCATGATAAGGAGGTATTCCCGTTGCCTGCATACCACATCCATTACAATGACACTTAGTTACTACCACATTCATTGCAAGCATGCTCAGTTTCGGGTTCATTGTAAGTACCCTACTCGAAAATATTGGGTGATTACTGTTCAAATTAGATCTAAGATACCCAATATTGTGAATCAAAACAGCTAGTAGAAACGGAAACGTCGTTTTAAAACTATCTGGATAGTTGCTGTAACCAGGAACAATTTGTTGCCAGTACTGAGGAGTTAGTTGTTGCAAAACATCATTTTCAAAATGAGGAGGCAGGTAACAAAATCTGTCATCGCTATAAGGCAATCCACTTAAAGTTCGTCCACAAAGTTGATCTGCACCTTCACCAAAAAATATATATTTGTCTTTCAATTTCCCTAGGCTATGGCCCATGCGAATGTAAACTGTCACAGGTGAAGGCCCCATAACTTGTCCGAGACAATAGGTTGCAGCCCCTTTTCGTAGACTATGAGTGCCAATATCATCTGCATTATTTGCCATTATTTGCAATTCTTCAGGACTCAAAATGCTCAATATTTCACACAGTATGTGTGAGAAACGATCCTTGGAATTTGTTCCACTAAACAACTGTGGTTGATCAATTTCAGACACATATCCTTTTGTGAAAATAAGAACAGCTAGTGATAAAACAGGGCATATATTTGGTTCGACAATATTACAATATAGATGTTTTCCATAACGATCTTCCCCTGTTTGGTCACCTTTATGGCCTACTTCAACACTTATTCAAATGCGATTTTCATATTATCTGACCTTGCTCTTCAATAATTAACGAATCATCTTCCCATCGGATGTGAGCCAACATCAAAGCATCCACCGATTCTCGTCTTGCTATCAGATTCCACATGAGCACAAAGTAGCACCAACCAAATGTTGCCATGCTCCAGTTTCCTCTACCATTCCTCGAAGCTGGTATTATAGTCATCAATTTGAATGCCAATAGGTTGTATCCACGAGCTTGTAAGGGGCTTTTCCCTTCTCTGATACTCATTAGACCTCGTCTTCGTAATTCTCGAATTTGCTTTTCGTAACCTTCTAAACTTTCATTCAGTGCTTCTATGGAAATGTCATAATTATCAATAAATTACCAAACCAATTCTACCGTTGAAAGCCGCAATATCAAGACCATGGCTACGATATAAATCGACAATAGCAGATCGATATCCTTGCAGGGAAGAAATTGACAAAGGATCAATTGGTGCTATGGTTGCAATATCCAATTTGGTCTTGCATTTCTCTCTTTCAATTGCTGCTTGCGACAAGTATCCAAAGAAGCCCTTGATTGCTTCCACAGGCACAGGTAGTGATAGTGTATCGTCTCTTAAACATTCTCGATATTGACTATTTAGTAGCCATTGCTTCAACACTTTGATCTTTGCATTGTACATGTTTCTTGTGTTCTTCTTTATTCGTTTACTTCTCAGCTCCTCAAATGAGGCCATGGACTGCCCTTGATCAGCCTCAACATCACAGCTTCCTTGTTTTCTTTTCCTTCCCATGATTTCCTGCAATGTGATTGTATTCTATCACAGATCCCGACAATCTGGCCCGTTTATTATTCTGGCAGGGAAACGCCTATGTTCTCCTGAGGGAATATTGAGGGAAATTACATATGCGACCAGGGAAACTGGATTTGTGATATTTTTCTATCACATTTCAGTTGCATTATCTTACAAAGTGAGCACATTTTATCACAGATCCAGGTAATATATTAGACCGTTGGATCTGTGATACAGTAAAATCACACATTTGCTCCTATCA
>CAZBNX010000175.1:0-2734 GCA_964493255.1 uncultured Pseudomonas sp. | reverse complement strand
TGGGGTTTGGGGTTTGGGGTTTGGGGTTTGGGGTTTAGTAGTAGTAGTAGTAGTTTGATAGGATTAGACGAAAGAGGTTAGTTATAGGTCGACCCAGAGCACGACGGTGCTAGTTCCAGGGCTGAGTCGAGGCGAGGAGGCGTGTCTACTTGGAAGTTGAGTCCCAGATGCGGTCGGAGGACCGGGTCCGACGGCGAGATCCTGTCCGAGAAGGTGCTCGGTGTCAGCACTTGTGTGCCTCGACTGTTTGGACCCAGGCGGCCAGCCTGGTTGGACCGAGCAGAGCTTCTGTCCTCGTGCGGCCGAGTGGCGGCGAGTACGGCTGAGCGCTAGGCAGTGAGCTGTACGCGAGGACTGACGTGGTGACGCCGGTTGTTTGAGGAGGGCCGAGTGGCCGAGTACAACCACAGAGAAACCAGAGTGCGCGAGCACGGCAGCAGGTCAGCCCGAGTGTGAACATCGACAGTCGAGTTCCTCGAGCAGAGACCTGGGTGCCGACTCGGTGAGCAAGCCGAAGCTGCTGTTGCACACCTGACGAGCGCGGTGGGTGGTGGGGTTGGTTGGGTTGGGGCTTGGGTTGGGTTGGGGTCAGGGGTTTCTCTTTGAGGGCGTCGACGACGTGTGTAGGTAGGTACGGTTCTTCTGATTCGACAGAGGGTTGGCAGCTTGCTTCGAATCAGAGGACATGGTGAACGTGTGGTGTTGATGTGAGACTCAGCGTAGGCAGAGACACATCCAGCGCACTGGTCACCGAGGTCACTACGGTGTGGTAGTGAGCACCATACCTGTGCCAGCGTGATGCCTTAATCCTTGCTGGCAGGGACTGGATCTGCCAACGACAGCAAAAATACGTCTTGCAGGGGAGTCGTTGGCGGGCGAGTCGGGTGGTGGTTATCCAAATTCCACCAGCAGTACCACACTGCTTCATCTGGGTTGTTCCCTTGCTGTTCCCAGCTGTGACAGACGGTGGTTGTACACTACGTGTCTGACTGTCACTTCGGTGCACAGTGGTTGACCTTGGCAGGTCTGCGCCTCTTGCCACTGGCACCACGACTCTGGACTGCACCCACTCATCTTGTCCGCTGAGTAGATCGAGTTCGGTGTAGTCCCGGTACACACCCGGCCACATTGTCCTGCTAGAAGAGCCGAGACAGATGGCGTAGGGAGGTACACTGGCGAGCCGTGCTCACTCTTACTTGCACTTCTTGACACTGGCCATCGTGCTTACGAACTGTGCTCACCAGTTCAGCACGTCTAGTGCAGCCGTTTTGCAGGAGCTACTTGGACTCGGTACTCCTTTGCAAATTGCCTCGCATCGTAGTCGTGATGAGCTGTTGCCTTGCACCCGTTGCCTTGCTCGAGTATAGGGTTGGGAGGTACCATACAAAGGAGGTCGGCCTGAAGTCGTGAGCAAAACACGCCCACTTTTGACTGGGACCGAGATATCCTTGGTAGATAGGGCTCCGCCTTCTACTCGAAGACAAGACGTAACGAGCACACACAACTGCTGACCTCATGAGTTCTCTGGCATCGGAGACTCCTCATGACCTCGTTTGACGTCTGTCACGGTGCCAGACTGTGGCTGTGACCAGACGCACACACAAGTGTTCGTACCCAGCAGACCTGGAGTTGCTCGGCAACACGTGTCTGCTTCCCTATAAGACAAGGGAGCTCTTTCGGCAGGGGTGGCCATACAGACGAGCGATGTGGCTTCGGCCTCATCGAGTGTACTGTGGCGTAACGAAGCCGTGGACGAGCATCCATGGGTCGAGACATAGACCAGGAGTCGAGCAAGCGTAGAGAGCAGTGCTTTCGTCCGAGTCTGAACCAGCTTTGGCGTGTAGGTATGAGTGGGAGGCCAGGCTGGACAGGTGTGTTCGAGGACTACCGTTGCACGTGGTAGTGGTGTTGAAAGACTTGATGCTTGAGGCTTGGAACCTTGACTGCAGTAGGCTAAGAGTCCCTCAGATCCTGAGCTTCTTCTTTGGAGATGGCGAAGAACCCAGAGTACAGTGAGTACCTGGTAACAAGCCATGCCACGTCGCATAGAAGCGACTACCACGGAGTCATCACAAGGCGGTGGTGATGAGCTCGGAACTGGAGCAGGGTTGCTCGGTTCAAGACGACGGATGCCGTATGGAAGATGTGTCCTGTCTTCCATGATCCACAGTGAGATGTAGAGTGTGGAGAGTCGTCTTGGTGGTAGGATGTCAGAGCGGTGAGAAGTGTAGGTGGAGAGGCTCTGACCATCCGGTGGTCTTGAGGTCGTTTGGATTCAAGGCTAGAGTTGGCGGCGAGAGCCAGACCAAACTTTAACCAAGATTCCAATTTTGACCGAGTTGTGTAAGGCTCTTGATTTGGCTGATTTGAGCTGAGGCTTGGCAAATCAAGGAGGCCTGGAGTGGCGCGTAACTTGGGACTGGGTATGGCGTCCGGGGATTGGTGCCGGAGAGGCCACGACCCAGTTGGAGGTGAGGGGTGTCGTAACAGGCGGGTGAAGAAGGTGCTTTTGAAGAGTGGAGCTGCATGGGAGCGAGCAGAGGGGAACCAACTTGGACATCCGAGACGAGATGAGACAACATCGTCTACGGAAGCCTCCAGAACACGATCAGACAGTGAAGGGCACCGAAAGAAGGTGTTCTGGACGTGGTAATGACCTAATTCGGCAGTAGGTGTTCAGTCCCGAGAAGACCGGGAAGAATCCGCTCCCAGCTCGCCACCGCCCCTGGTGGCT
>CAZBNX010000174.1:0-2766 GCA_964493255.1 uncultured Pseudomonas sp. | reverse complement strand
GGAAAAGCATTAAGCAAATCGCAAATACGCAGGCGCTCTTCAGGTAAATGAAGCTCTACAACAGCAGATGCTGCTTCTTCTGCATTCGCTGCGGAATACTCACTGCCATATGGATCAGAAGCCAACTCTAGCGCCTCTTTATCCAGCTTTTTAACCAAGCGATATTTAAGATCAGCCAGTATACGATCCGCTTCACTGCGCCCAACACTGTCTTGCTGCAAGCCAAATTCTTCGTGAATTAATACCCGGGCCTCATCAATTAGACGCTCCCGCCCATCAATATCCAGATCCTTATCGCGCAACAATGCTTCGTGCAGTGTCAACATTAGCAAACGACGTTTGAGCGTACGACGTACAGCCGCAAAACTTGAGGCCGCAATTTTTTGGAAAATGGCCATCAAGAAGCCTAACGCTCTGCCCTTGTTGCCTTGACGACGAGCCAGATCGAAGCCGTCTTCAAGATAATCGCGCAGTCGTTCGTAGAACAGCCGCTCCTCATGCCCCATCAAGAACGATTCGGTATGCACCCAACGCCGTGCAAACAGTGGGGATCCATCGGGCTGGCAAGCGTCTGCCTTAGTACGGCGAAACATCACGGTATTCAGTCGATGCCGACTGTCCAACATCTCTTCAGCACTGTTAAACAACGTGGAATTTAAGAGCTGTACCAGCATCCAGAACTGAAAATGATTTCCTTGATGTGGTGTAGCTGAAAGCAAAATCAGATCACGCGAATGCCCCTTCAGGGCTTCAGCCAGCTTGTAATTTTCTGTTTTCCTAACTTTGCTACCATTTCGATGAGCAGTGAGATGGTGCGCTTCATCAAAAACCACTAAATCCCAATGCGGCGCTTCAAGTAAACGTTTAATACGCGCTGGGCGCTTGAGTGTGTCAATACTTGCAATTAGCCGATCGTGCTTCACGAAGGCATTGGTCTTACGGTCAGTCACATCCCCTTCAGAGCCGAACACCTCGAAATTAAGATGAAAGACTTCGTTGAGCTCTCGATGCCAGTTATTGACTAACCCTGCGGGCACAATCATCAAGGCACGTTTTAATTCACCTCGGCTGGCGAGCTCTCGTAGGACCAAAGCCGTTTCGATGGTTTTACCTAAACCAACTTCATCAGCAATCAGATAGCGCCGTGGAGATGCCGTCGCAATGCGATGCGTCAGCACAACTTGATGCGGCAACAGATCAATTTTGGCAGACGTTAATGCTGAAGCACTTTCCATAACAGGCAGAGCATGTGCTTCGTAGGAAAGCCACGCGTTACGTGCCCGCTCTGCTCCGCCATCAACGGCACGCAAGATACGCTCCGTGCGAGAAAGCTCACGACGGATAGAACCCAACGGCACACGCCGCTCGCCCACACCAAAAAACGCGCGCAAATAGCCGTCACGCGCAGGCTCAAGAACAACACCTTGACCAAACTCATGGTGAGTAACACGCTCGCCAGGCTGAAATAAAACTTCTTTTTCCATGATGTATTAGCTAATCCGCAGATGGAAAAAACCGGCAGCTTTTGCGTCTTTGTGCAGCAAAATTTCCCGTGGATATTCGTTAGCCTCACCCCACAAAGCTCGACCAAAATCTATCTGTTGGTCTCGGTAGGGTGCTTCACATAGCCATGAAACTGCATCGGTGGCTGCTTGCACTTTGAAACGGCTTTTCCCCTGAGGCAGCCAAAAAATCAGCGCGGCTTCCCCGCAATAAGTATCTTGAAATGAAAAAATGGCGTGTTTAATCATGTCTTCTAACCAATGCTCTGCCTGGTTAGGTTCCAATAAATCCAAACTTCCTTCCAACCCAGCGACCACTAGCGTCTGAAAGTTGTTACTGGGAGGATCCGCTGGCCAGCCACCGCCATCAGGGGCAGCCGCCCGCAAAAACTGCCGTAGGCTCCACACCTCATGCGCGTTGCAGACACTATTTCTTGCATCCACATCCCAAATCCAACTCGTACCGCGTCGCTGCCATACGGTATCCAGTATTTGCCTCATTACGCATACTCTCCATCACCACCAAACAACTGTGCTTGCTGTGGATTAGGTGCTTGGCTCGCAGCCCATTGGGTATAAATAGATACCGCGCGTGATGCCGCATTGCGCGTTTTTAGGTCTGGGCCATTTTTGTGCAGCCATTCCAGCAAAGGTTTCAAGGCTACGTGTGGCTTGAAGTTGTCATTTTTTAAGGTGTCAGACGTGTTAATACCGCTGCCATCGACACAGGCACCAATCAACACCAAAGCCTGATCAAGGTCAGAGGTGAGCTTTCGCTTGTGTTTACCTTGCCAATCGCGGGCAAAATCGAGCGGATGGGTGCGAGTAAAGACTTTTTTCACCTCAGAACACCAACCCCGCTGCACAAAATCATCGGGCGTGGTCACGGTGCCACGCAGGAATTTTTGCAACTGGTCGCGCTGCATCTCCGTGGCGGTGCCGAACGTCCGTAAAAATTGCCGTGTCATTGGCTCGGCATTGACGGGCGGCGGCTCCTTGCCTTTGTCTGCGTCTTCGTCGATGAGCTGGTTGATACCGATCAGGGCTTCACGCACGGAAATCGCACGCCCCTCATCCACATAAACCTTGCCATAGTGGCGAGAGAAATATTCAAGCGCCTTTCCGCGCCGAATCACTTGAATATCAGCGGCGGGCAGCCCTTCCTTCGCGTGGTTTTCCAGCATGGCTTGCAACTGGCGCACGTCAGCCATCACTTCGCGGCGCATCAGACCCCAACTTACTGGTTTGGGCTCTTCTGTGCGCT
>CAZBNX010000173.1:0-2780 GCA_964493255.1 uncultured Pseudomonas sp. | reverse complement strand
AGGTTGGACAGCAGGGTACAACTTCCGACAAGACAGAAATTGTGAGCAGTTCAACAGAAGTACACACAGGAGAGAAGGGGAGAATCTTACCCAGACACATGATGACGACCTTGGTCTGACCTCTGTAAGATATGACCCACTCAGAATTCCTTCCTCTTCCGTTACACTACACAACACTACACATCTGAACCTTTAACAAGAACCTTACATGACATTGTACTTAGACGAATCGTCACATGTCCCTCCAATGAAACTGTTGTTCCAACTTCCTTGAAAATAAAACATCACTCGTTGAAAACATACAAACTATTCATTCTGATAATCAAATCATCGGATAAATCGTGTCCCATTAAACGTCCTCGAAAACCACATTCAAATACACAAACAAATACTATATCATATTCTAATCGTCAATGTAAAGTCATAGGATATTTCATTCACTAACTTCTTCACGATAAACTATCAACATCAATGTTCATCAAAATAATCATGAAACAAATCCATCCTCGTTATAATCCAATCATCAACATATATTCACATCAAATATCATTCGTGACACCAAACACAAAATAGAATTAAAAAATAAAAATAAAACTGGTAGAAAATCTTTCCAAACGAGATTCCAATCATATTAGATCAGCAGGTGATGAACCTGAAAAACTACCCATCAAGCTCTCTTCAAACGACTAGCATGAGTCGTGATCTCCTTGTTCTTTTGAATATTGCGAATCACATACGTAACTGGATTAATAACTCGAATCACTTCATATGGGCCTGCAAAACGATGTGACAACTTCACGTTCAACTTGTAAACTGCCTCCTCGGTTATATACGTCCTTTTCGGAACAATCAGGTAAAAGACTCTGTCGCCAACTTTATAAGGTTGGTATTCCAGCCGATATTCAGGTAATTTCGACGCTCTTAGTTGGTTATTGAAACATTTCAAAGCGACCACATCCCACATCTTAGTCATGTATTTCGAGAAATCTTCCAATCTTTCTGAAATCTGAACCACATCTTGTTGCTGAGCCACTTCTTGCAACTTTTCCATGTCATACATCGCACATTCACGCCCATATAACAATGAAAATGGCGTTCTATCAGTTGCCGATGACACAGTAGTATTATATAACAACTGAATAATCTCTACATATTCGGACCAATCATCTTGTGCCGTAGATACACATGTCGCCAACATATCTTTGATCGTTCTCATCATATTCTCTGCTAGTCCGTCGGCTTGAGGGTTATATGCCGTAGTATACTTCTTTTTGATGCCCAGCAACTTCGTGATGTATCCCATGATCTTGTTATTGAACTCAGTTCCTTGATCAGTGATTAATTTTTCCGCTGGTCCGTAATTGATGATACACTTATACAGGCAATTATATATTTCCTCCGCTTCTTTCGACTTTACAGGAAACAACACACAATATTTTGTCAGAAAATCCTTTATAACTAAGATATACTTAAATCCCTTGCTCGCTACAAACGGACCCGCCAAGTCCATATGAGTCCTCTGCCAAGGCCTCGTGACCATACCATATACCATGGTTGGTGGCCTCCCTTGATTTCCGAATGTCTTACGCAATTGGCATATTCGACACTGATGAACATAATCCTGAATATCTCCTCTGTAGGTACTCCAATAATAATACTTCCGCAGCAGTTTTCTCGTTCTATCAACACCCGGATGTCCATTCAAGTTATGGAACATCAGCATGGCTTTTCTCCTCAGACCTCTTGGAACCATGATCTGTCTCTCTTCACTGATGATCGTCGTAACTCTGTCATTCGTAACATCCATTACTCCATCCTCCTCTTGAACATCTACTTGCATCAGTTGATGATTCACTCTCATTCTAAACTTGGCTTTCCGACATAATAAGGCCTGGTCTTCTACTTGTTGAAGAATGTATTGGTTATTTTCGTGTTCTTCACCTGGATGTTCTCTCACCCAAACTATAATGTTCTTCAGCTCATCGTCATTCTGCTGAAGTTTTGCCATTTCTAACTCTGATTCAGGCCATTCATGTATCGCATCCATCTGACTCATTTCCTTGGAAAAATGCGAACACTTGTATTCTTCCACCAATTGTAATAAACCGTTCACTCCAAAGACCTGATACCACTCGTCATCTAGTCTTCCAGGTATTTCTCCGTCCATGGATTTTCTTCGGCCCACGACTAGTTGATACTCTTCATCATAACTGATTTCTCTTACTTCATACAGTCTTCCATCCTCATCATCAATAAACAATTCATTAACAATCCAGTTCATGGAATCTGCTGTTTCCTGGGATTGAATAATTCCGTCAACGATGTTGAACTCTTTCGCTTGCTGCGCTTTCGGATCTTGCTCGTTGTCCATTCTCAGTTCTATGTCACTGATCTTGTAATAATTCTGAATCTTGATCCTCGTCTCTTCGGGAATTTGGGATAATCTTGTTCGCCAAAAATCTTTCCCATATGCCAGAAATAATTCATCCCCCTTCTGAATCTCTTCATCCGACCAGACTTCCAATCCTGTCTTCCCTTTCTTGATATAGACGTTCCGTCTGGCATCATCGATGGGGTCGTTGATATATCTGGCATAACCAGACAATGGATCTTGGGCATCGATAAAAACATCATTGATTCCATAAATATAATCACTGGATGACGCAATTGCTTGATTTTCTGAGATTTTCTTTCCTGAATAACTCATGATTTTGCCCGGTGGAATATCTTTCATCGCAAATAATCCTAATCCGGCCTCAGGCAATGTAGATTTCTGCACT
>CAZBNX010000172.1:0-2799 GCA_964493255.1 uncultured Pseudomonas sp. | reverse complement strand
CCCAAACCCCAAACCCCAAACCCCGAAAAAATGATTGCTTCTCCCACAAAAACAGCATATAAATCAAACTTAAACCGAATTAAACAGAAAGCACGTCTTTCAAATTAAACCGAGGCAAAACCTCGCCTACTCAAAACATCGCTGACGTGGTCGATTTATAAATGAAGCGACCCATCATGGTCCACCCCGCGCTGCAAGGACAGACCCTGCCCCCACAGAACCCCCCTGTCCAGACACCGGCCAACCCTCCCCCTCCCATCAGCCAGGGCCAAAACCCGGCTGCTCCTCAAAATCCGCCACTGGGGGGCACACAGTACCCCGTTCAGGCCCCTACCAAACCCGCAGTGCCCGATTCCAACCCAGAAAAAAAGCCGAAAGCGCAAGACGATTCCCTTCGAAAATTTCCCCGGCCCCTCATATCGCAGGCCGCCTCCAAAGAGCAAATAAGACACGATACAAAAAATCTCTACCACGAGGTTCCCAGCCTCTTTTATGATTTTCAGGCGAAAGACGAGGGAAACGCTCCTTGCAAATTTGCGAGGAGTTCTATATATCTTATACCAGAAAACTCGTCGGTTCTGAACAAATCTGGAGTTCCGTTTGCGATTACTTTTTGCCCTTTGGCCGAACAACATCCGAAAGATTCAGCTGTTCCAGTCGGAGACAAAAGACAAACCTTTGTCCTCAGATGCGAAAGATGTGGAACTTTTGCTAATTCGTTCTTTTCATACAAGGAACATTGGGAAAAGTATGTTTGCAACGTTTGCGATTTGGAGAGTTCTATTGACCCGAAGTATCTTGACAAACAGACCTATTCGTATGAGTTGTTCCCAGAGACGGTGTATTCAGTCTGTGACATAATGGTTCCAGATTCTTATAAGCTGACTGAAGTCGTCGGACATTGTGTGCTGGTTTGCTTGGATTTTTCATTGGAAGGACTGACGAATGGAGCTTACTACCACTGTCTTTCTTCAATCAAAACGACTCTCGATTCAGCAGACGAAGACACTTCATTCGGATTTGTGTTTTGGGACTCGACTGTATCTTTTTTCAAATTCAATGAAGATTGCAGTGACGTTTTTATTTCAAGAAGCGCCGATCCAACAAATCCAGTTGCCGGACTTTCTCCCAGCGACGTTTTTTTCAATGTAAAAACCCAACGGGAGACCATCAACAAGATTATTGACTTTTTCGAAAACTACGCAGAAAATCAGTATAAAAACCACATAAATGAGGTCAAAAACACCCCTCACTCTCTTGAACAGCTTGCTTTAGTTATAAATGATTTCTTTTCGAATCAAGCTGGTCATGTTCTAATCTTCACTTCAACACATAAAAATAAGCCAAACGAACAAGTCAAATACCCGGCAATCGACAAAAATCCTCCCCTTAAACCTAAAATTCCATTTTTCACTCATATCGGAGAACAACTTGCTCAGAAATGCGTCACTGTAGACATGTTCATCACTTCTGATCAGCAAATGGAGCTTTCAACAATCAGCGATCTTTGCTGCAAAACAGGAGGAACTCTCTACTACTACCCCAGATTCAAAATAGCAAATCACTCAGAAAAGT
Organism: uncultured Pseudomonas sp.; assembly: GCA_964493255.1. Taxonomy (GTDB): domain Bacteria; phylum Pseudomonadota; class Gammaproteobacteria; order Pseudomonadales; family Pseudomonadaceae; genus Geopseudomonas. Next base: position 1,224 of record CAZBNX010000172.1, on the reverse strand, counting down.
TCTTTTATGATGTCTTCAGAGCGATAACTGCCCCTCGAGTCTTCGATGTGGCAATGAGATTAAGATGCTCTCAAGGCTTCCACGTGATGGACTATCTGACTCCCAAAGGTCAAGTATTTTCACTTGATTTTCAACTTCCAAGCATCACTGCTGATCAATTTGTTATCGCGAATCTTCAAATGCTTGAAAACGTGAAAGACAGAAAGAAAGTATTTTTCCAAGCAGCCTGTCTTTACACGACCGCCTCTCGGCAGAGATTTATCAGGACAATCAACTTTTATCTTCAAACGACAACTGACATTCCGTTATTTTTCAAACAACTTGATTGTGACGCCCTTTCTTTCGCTTTTTTCAGAAACATGGCCTTCAAATTGAAAAACAGCCTTCCAGTCGAGGTCCAAGACGAGTTCATGAAAGCAATAGAAAAACTGTTCAAATACTACCGATTTGATGTCGGGGGCAAATACGAATCTCGAGAGTTCGCCTTGCCAGACAAACTCAAATACTTCCCGCTCTATATCTCCGCATTCCTGAATCGTCCCTCAATCAACACAAAAAACCAGCTTGATCCAGACTCGACTTTCTATTCGTGCGTCGAGATCCTTCAGACTCCGATCATCAAGCTTCTCTTCATGCTCTACCCAAAGATCTTCGATCTAGACAAGCTGTACAAAGAAACATCAGACGATAACACTCTCAAAGGAATTTCAGGCACAAAAGTCGACGACTTGACCGTCCTTCCGGACTCGATTCCTTCGAACAAACTGGTGATGAAGTCAGATGGAGCATACTTGATCGACAACGGAGAGTTCTTCTACCTTTACATTGCAAAGTTGGTCAGTTCGGAGATTCTTAATGAGCTCTTCGGAGTGCAAGATCTGAGCGAAGGCACTGTAAATTTGACGTTGCAGAACTTCGAGCAGTCTGATTTCAACCAGAGAGTGCAAGCCATTATTGAACGCCTGAAGGCGATAAAAGGAGGAAGCGTGCAGCCGGTGATGATTATCACCGACGGAGACGAAAACTTTTACCGGTTGAGGTCTTGCTTTGTGGAGGATCTAAATTCGAACTACGCAAACAACTACTGGGACTTTTTGAGCTTGCTGCACGATAGAGTGAAAGACGAATGAGCTGAACTCTTTTTTAATTTGAGTCATCGCTTTTATTTTTTTATGTTAACAAATGATTAAAGCAGACGGGGTTTGGGGTTTGGGGTTTGGGGTT
>CAZBNX010000171.1:0-2804 GCA_964493255.1 uncultured Pseudomonas sp. | reverse complement strand
ACCCCAAACCCCAAACCCCAAACCCCTATATAATTTAAAAAACCGAAAATGAAAACTCTATAATTTAAATACAAATGAATAAGTCGGCATTGCAACATTTTGAAGATTATCAAAAAGCTCGTGTTAAATTTGTTTAAACAATTGCGGATCTGTCAACAAGACCTTAAAATATTGAAGCTTTACAAAAAGCTGGAGTCATGGGACTACTTCGTCCATTATTACTAGATAATGTTCCATCGATTTAGCAAACAGCAGCTCTAGCCCTTGGTCGTTTGGCTTCATTTTCAGATAATCTTGCAGAGGAAATTGTGTCTTATGATATTTTACCATAACTTGTATATTCTCTTTCTGAATAAAATTGATTTTATAAAAAAGCTGCAGCATTTGTACTTTGAGCTGTTGCTAAGCACTCTGGAGAATTAGCCAAGGCGGTTGTAAGTTCTGGTGCACTTTCTTCTTTGGTAAAATGCCTTGAAGAATTTGATCCAACAGTTAAAGAAAATGCTGCTTGGGCTCTTTCTTATGTAGCTAAGCATAATGAAGATTTAGCATCATCCGTTATTGAAGCTGGCGCCGTTCCATTACTTGTACTCTGTATTTAAGAGCCAGAAATTAATCTAAAAAAAATTGCAACAAGTGCTTTATGCGAAATTGCCAAACATAATGCTGAAATGGCTTAAAAATTAATTGATTAAAGAGCAGTTCCATTTTTGACTAATTTAATCACACATAAAGATATTTAACTTAAACGATAAGTATGTGCTTGCCTGGCTTAAATAACAAAACATAGATAAGAATTGGCTGAAGAGGTTGTAAATCACAATATTTTTCCCAAAATATTTGCTTTATTAAAAGACTAAGATTAATTAGTTTGAAAAAATGCAGCTACATGTATAAGAGAAATTGCTAAACATTCTTCTGAACTAGCTAACACAATATGTAATGCAGGTGGAAGTGCTGCATTGGTAGAATATATTAGTGATTCAACTGGCCCAGCTTGATTACCGGGAATTATGACTTTAGGATATATTGCTGCATTTGATGAACATAATGCAATGGCAATTATTAACTCAAAAGGAATAACACCATTAAAAGATGCTTTAATCAATGAACCAGAAGATTACATTAGAGCAGCAGCCACTTGGACACTTGGCCAAGTTGGTAGCCATTCATCAAATCATGCAAAGGCTATGGCAGAAACGGATGTATTATCTCATTTGCTTGCTTAGTATTAAAATTCAAACAGTTCGGAAGATTTAAAAAAAAAATCAAAAAAAGCACTAAAAAATATTTTAGTAATGTGCACAGTTCTTGATGCTTTAGAACCATTATTACAAAATGCATCTGATGAAATCATGATTTATTTACTAAATTAGTTTAAAAAGATCTTACCAGCGGATCCAAATGCAAAGAAAAATTTTGTGTTATCAGGAGGGCTTCGCTTTATTTAATAGAAACACAATTCGACCAATGACAAACTTCGACTTTGCATAGACGAGATCAATACTATCTATCCGTAGGAGATTGTTTAATATTATTCTCCTGACTATGCAGATACATTGATTAAACGACTTGATGACAACGGAAAATAATTAAAACACATTAATTTAAAAATCAATTAGCGCCCTTCCTCTCTAGTTAAAGAGCTGTCCCGAAACAGCAAGCTGTTAAGGCAATGCGCACATGTAAGATTAATTATTTAATTAAAATTATCTGCTTTCGGTGTCAATCTTGTATACACGAATTAAACCATCTGATGCACCAGCAAATAATTGCTTTCCGTTGCTGCTCCAAGCAATACTTGTAAACTTAGGTTGTCCTTCAATTTTACTTGGCTTTGGTTCAGGATTAATAGTTACAATTTAACTATCAATTCCTCCAGAAAGATCCCATATTCTTAATGATTTTTCACTACAGGCTGCTACCCATTGGAATTCTGGATTAAATGCAATATCTGTTACTGAAGAATCACACTTGAAAACTTTTACAGGTTCAATCAAATCAGTAACCTTCCAAATTTTAACTGTTTGATCTTTTCCACCCGTTGCAATGTAAAGACCATTTGGATTAATTGATAATGCATTAATTGGGCCATCATGTGCCTTAATTGATGATTGAATATTCATATAATCAGTCCAAATTTTAAGTCTTCCATCCCAACCAACTGTAGCATAAAATTTATTTTTAAGAGATGGTGAAGATCTAACTTTATAAACCCAGTCTGTATGATTATTTTTAGTAGAAACAACCATTAATTTACCCTAAGTGTTCCATAAACTAATTTTATTGTCACTACCACAAGAAAATATCTAACGATTGTCGCTAGTAAAAGTGACTGAAAAAATAGTTGATTGATTGTTAGGAGTAAAACGTTGAGTACATTTTCCATTTTTTAGATTCCATAATCTAAGTGAATTATCCCAAGAGGAACTTATAAGGAAATCGTTATCAGATGATAATGATAAATCACTGACAAAGTTGCTATGGCCAGTTAATGCAATATATGGCTCTCCGAAGTTATCTTCTTGAATACGATCCAAATCATTATTTAATTTCCAAATTATTATTTTATTATCACGACCTCCAGAAATTAAAATATTTCCTTCTTTGCCATCACCTGTTGGATGACCTGTAACAATTGATGTAACAGCACCATTGTGACCTGTAAGAATTCCTTGAAATGTGTCTATAATCTTTATTCCCTAATCTACCATAACCTCTTTATAATTTTTTAACCTCTTTATAAAGCCTTGTTTATATTTTATCTAAATAGGGGTTTGGGGTTTGGGGTTTGGGGTTTGGGG
>CAZBNX010000170.1:0-2813 GCA_964493255.1 uncultured Pseudomonas sp. | reverse complement strand
GCCCAAACCCCAAACCCCAAACCCCATCTCCAAAGTAGAAAATAAGACGAAAAAATCCGCAAAATAGAGTCGAACATTCTCGAGTAAAATCCACAACTAAAGAAACTCACTAAACCTCTTCCAAAATCTGCTCGGGCTTCCAAAACTAGGAGCTGCCGGTTTATAAACATGCTCAGCTCTTCCCAGTTCACCACCCTCATCCAAAATGCCTTCTCCAGCCAAAACGAGAAAACCAGGGCCGAGGGACAGGCCGCCCTCGAGCGCATGGCCGTCGAGAACCCCGACGCGCTCGCCCAGGTCGCCATCGCCGAGTTCGACAACCGGCAGCTCAGCACGGCGACGCGCACGATCATCGCCACCTTCCTCAGCGGCATCCTGCTGCCCGCCGAGACCTCCAACGTCTCCTCCATCTGGCCCAAGATCAAGAACGAGGCCAAGGAAGCCATCAAGTCCACTTCGCTCAAGCTGCTTGTCGAAAAAAATCAAGTGTTGATGAAAAGCGCAGCGAATCTGGTAGCGACCGTCTTCGTTGTAGACTGCATCCTCGACAAAAGCTGGGAGAGCGTGCTTCAACGACTGACTGACAACGTCGATAACACCGACATTGAAATCCAGAAGGCTGCAGTGACGACGCTCGGGTTCATCTGCGATCTGCTCAACAAGCGAAAGATCACGAACCTGAGCGATCATCGTATCGATCTGCTGCTGACTGGAATCTGCAAAGGATTGGAGAAGTACAACAATCTGACTGACACTGCGCTGCAGGCGTTCGATGATTCGATCCAGTTCCTGAAGAAGAAGCTCGATAACGAAAAGATCGCGGATTTCGTGATGCAGCTGCTCGTGACGCTGCTGAGAGAAATCAACAAGGACAAAACCGAGACCGATTGCGAAAGAAAGTTGATATATATCCTCTCAAAAATTTGCAGAATTCTGTTTGCCAGACTCTCCAAATATTACGAGATCGTTTTCAGCGAAGTCTCGAATTCGTACTTTAGAGGGCCTCTTGTCTTCGTGGCCTGCAACCACTTCTTCACGACGATGGTCAAGAGTGAAGAGAAGGCAGGAGCGAATTATCTGGAAAAGTATTGGAAAAATATCATGGAAGTTTGCCTGAAAGCGCTTTTGGAGGCTCCCGAGCAGAGTGAAGATGATGAGGCATCGGGATCTTCAATTACGATTTCTGTTTTGGATACGATGACTGCCATCAACAGATTACATGCCGGGCAAACATTTGAGGTAATGAAGAGCTACATCACAAAATATATTGAGGCGAATGAAGAAAAAAGCAAAGTGGCGGCTTTGATCGCTTTCGAATCACTGGTTGAGATTCCGAAGAACGAAGCTTTGATCAATTTTCTTGATCTCGGCTTTTTCGGGATTCTCAATTTCCTTCAAAATGGTTCTCCCAAAATAAAGAGACACTCCATCAGATTTTTACTCAAAATCGTCAAATTTAAACCGGAAGTTTTCATGAAGGACATCCATTTCATCAAAGCAACAAAAATTCTGATGCAGATCATGGAACTGAGAGATAATAGTGAGCAGGTTAATAACCTTCAAGGGTCCGCTGCTTCCATTTTTTCAGAGCTTTCTAAGTGTAAACAGAAAGGAAACTATTCAAGTTTGTTGAGCTCGATCGTCGATCAGTTGTTTTCGGTTATCTGCGAAACAACGCTCGTATCAAACAATGTTTACATCATCGATTCATATTTTTCTATCATCTTTGACTTCCTGAAAGATGTGGTTGAGCCGAAAGTTTTGGGAGAATATCTGAAGAACTTTTATGGCTTCATGAAATGCGTTATCGACTGCAGATCGCCTCACAAAGAACAGATATTCGAATTCCTCTTCATCAACATGACCCTCATAATCACCCAAGTCAACAAAAACAACCTCAAATTCTTCGCAAACTCCACTACAAATTCGAGCGATTTCCTCAAAGAGCTCTATCAAAGCATCGTTTCCATCTTCACTTCCCACTCGAAAATGATCTCCGAGGGACTGATGCTGATGGCAACTATCATAACCAGTGAAACAAACTGGGGAAAGAACAGTCTAATGGAGTTTCTGACCGGCTACATAGAGCCTGCCCTCAAAAAGTACCAGGAGACGGACATTTTCAAGGCCGCGGTCGAATCGGTTTCGCTCTGCGTCAAAAAGTACGAGACCGAGTTAGATCATTTCGCCGCGAAGATCTACCCGTACTTCTCCACTCTGCTGAGAGAAGACGTCATTCAGAAGGATCTGAAGATCACTCTCTTCTTCGCCTTGTCTGACTTCGTTTTGCACGTCCCGCAAGTGTCCATTCGACACTTGGCGGAGACCCTTAACCTTGCGGAAATGGCTCTTCAGGCGGTGATCCACTTCCAGTCGAGCACGCAGGAAGATCTGGCTGAATACGCGGAGGCCTTCAAAGAAACTCTGATTGACTTCTACCTTTGCTTGATTCACGGAATCTACGTAAAGACGAACGATTGCGATCCGTTGATTGAAACGTCGATGGCAAAGTTGATAGATTTCATCGGGATCACGAGCAACTCGAATCTGAACCCGACTCTGACGTATCTTAACAATTGCATGGGACTGATTGTGGATTTCTATTCGAAAAAGAAGTCGCCTTCTTTGATCAACATGGACGTCTTGAAAGAATTATACAAAACTTTGGAGAGGTTCAAACTGACCTACCCTGAAGTGCAGCAGACTCTCGATTACGCTTCCAGACATTTTAGCTCTCTCTAATTTATTTGAAAGAAATAATTTCTGTTTTTATAATTTGAAGAAATATGGGGTTTGGGGTTTGGGGTTTGGGG
>CAZBNX010000169.1:0-2818 GCA_964493255.1 uncultured Pseudomonas sp. | reverse complement strand
CCTGAATTTTTGAAATTCTCGCATGTATCACGCGCGGGTCGAAATGTGGGCGCGGGTGAGTCGTGTTCACCACGCGCCCGCTGACCTTACTCCAGCACCTGCTTCACCACCTCATAGGCTTCAATTTGTTCGCTGTTCACAGCAGCAGCCAATTCAATGCTGTTGTGTGCCGTAGCGCGGGCAAACAATTTCGCGCCGATGGGTGCGCCGTGGAAGGTGTGGCGCAGCATGGTGAGTTCAGGGTCGCCGTCAGGAATACCCAGATGCGCGCGCGGGCTGGTTGTCGTGAAGAGGGTAAAAATACCGTGCTGAAGCGGCCCTACTTCATGCCACTGACCATAAGCCGCATTCGGGCTCAATTTTGGCTCGAACTGCCCACGGCGCATTCTGCCGACGAACCACCCAAACGGCGCTTGCCCGTCGTGACGCTGTTGCAGGTGGTCCACTAAAAGCGCGCCGCGTCCCGGCACTAACCCCAGTAAGCCTAACGCCACGCCGGTTTTCGCGGTCGGGGCGTGTGGGTTGGCGTTATCCATCGGCAGTGGCGGATGCACGATAATTTCTGGCACGTTGTTGCCGAAAGCGTGCGTCAGCAAGGTGTGCCATTCCGCGCCTTGCGTGAAGGCTTTGATATGCCGCGAGTGGCAGCCGTTGCCCGCCAGTAACAAGTGAATGGGCGCACCCGCTGGGAATGCAGAACGCACCCGCGCTAATTCCGCCAAAAACGCCACTAAGCCATTCTGAATGCGCGTTTCTAGCCATGTTTCTAACGCTTTGGCATCGGTGATGAGCGTGCAGTTTTGGCTGTTGTTGTTGACGTCCAACAAGTTCAGTTTGATGTGCGGCTCTACTTGTTTGCCTTCTTTGCTCTCTAAGAACGGGCGCAATTTGGCGGCCAACATGAGGCTATTGGTTTGCGCCGCTTGGCTGTTGCTGAGAAAGGCTTCGGTACCCGCATACGGCGCGGCATCCAGCGGTTTGGTGAATTGGATGTGCTTCTCACCCAGCGTTTTGAGGTTTTTGCAGAACGTCTGATAAACCAGATTTTCCAGCAAATTCTCTCCGCCTAAGAAGTTATCGCCGCTGCTGGCCAGATGCTCAAACACCTGTTGATGGCCTTGGTCTTCTTCCTCTTCTGTGGCCCAGCGCAATAAGCCGTAATCGAAATCACTGGTGCCGCCGCCAAAGTCAAACACCGCATACGGAACGCCTTCATCCGTGGGCTGAACCTTAAAGTGCGGCAACGCCGCCGCCGCGTAAGCCGCAGGCTCGTTCGCTAATTCATTGACTTCAAAGGTATTTAATACCTCAGGGTAATGCGTAATCAGCGTGTGCGGCAGGCTGCGCTGAAGGCCACGGCGGAAGCTGGCCAAAATTCGGTCTTTGACCTCACGCGGGTATTTGACCGGAAACGACAGGTGATAACTCAGGAAAATCCCGCGTGCGCGCCAGTTAATCACCATGCCCAAAAACCACGCATACAGCTCGATGGGGTCGAAGGGATATTGCGCATTTACCTGCAACGCTTGCCCGCGCACGGGGTTGCGTTCGCTGTGTGGCGCGAGGGTGATTTCGCGTTGTTTGCTGTCGGTGATGCGGACACGGTTTTGCTCACCGGAACGCAACGCCCATTGTTTCAAGCGCGGCAGCATGCGCGCCAAAATCTGCGTATCGCCGGTGTTATCGCGCAGGTTGGTTTGTGCTTCATGCGCGGCGCGCATCCAATCCCAATTCAGCGCGGGGCGGTAGGCTTGTTGTGTCCATATTTCTTCGAATGCACTGAAATCAATACATTCCAAAACCGTCGGGTTTTCAAAGTGTTCGGGTTTAATGTCTTGATAAAAATCGTGCGTGCCGACACGCAACAATTCACGCCCACCGCTGGCGGTTTCCATCGCTACCACGGTGCTGCTGGTACCAAAATCAATGGTCACAGCACGCGGTTGCACGTCTTGCATCGGGTCGCGTGCTACCAATTTGGCAGCCCGCAAATCATCCGCAGAATTACCGAATAACTCCCACAAGCCTTTCTGCGGGTCGGTTAATTGCGAATTGTGCAGCTTAGGCAACCGGCAGGGGGTGTAATCAATTTGGCTAAATGCCGTTGGCGTGGTGCTAATAAACACGTCGTTTTTGTCGTTTATCGCACGCAAATACAGCCCTTGGTTTTTCAGGTTGATAAGCAACTGCTCAGGCTGAATCCCTTGCCATTGCTTGTTGTTAGCCACAAAAACGAAAGTTTGGCCATCCGGTGCCACCAACTCCCACTGGCGCGCCGCCATATCTACCAAGCGTTCTACGGTTGCCAGCTTCGTCCAATGTAGGTTTTTACGCTCCGCCTTTGACTCATAGCACGCCGCCGTCCACGCATCCTGTACCGAATCCCATTTTGCCTCCGCCGCGTCCATTGCTTCCCTCATTGAGACATACGGCGCTGAACCGTAAAGCCACTCCCTATTCGTCGCCTTCCACCTCTTCAACGCAATCATCTGCGCCTTCGATAGCGCTTCTTTCCTCAGCTCCGCCACCGCTTTCTGTTCTTCCGTGAACTCTTGCCAGCCTTGCAAGCCTGCCCAGTTGCCTTCAGTGGTGAAGGGTTCTTCATTCCACAGTATGCCGGTGGCGCTGTGCAGGGTAGCGAGGTTGGTTTTTGAACCGACTTGGCGCACCCAAACAATCGGATGTTTTGCCAAAAAATTTTCGAAGTCTTTGATTTGTGGGCGGTAGCGCAAGCCGGTGTGGGTATCAAACAGGGCAACGGCTTTTTCGGGGTTGGTTTCGCCGTTTGGCATCAGGTAGCAAAAGCGGTTTTTGGCCA
>CAZBNX010000168.1:0-2822 GCA_964493255.1 uncultured Pseudomonas sp. | reverse complement strand
CGCTGATTTTGGTTATCAAAAACACACCAGCAGTATTGGTGATTTCGTTTGGAAAGATACCAATGGCGACGGTAAATTTAGCAGTGGCGAATTACCGATAGCAGGCGTAACGATTAACCTGTTCAAAGACAAAAACCAAGATGGTGTATTTGATGCCAGCGAATTTGTCGGTTCAACGACGACCAATAGCAGCGGTTTATATCAATTTAATCAACTGGGTGCAGGTAAATATCAAGTTATTGCGGCGAGTACTTCCGCCCCGCTTGCGGGTTTAACTGCCACCACCGCGACAACACAAAATGTCACGTTAAGCGAAGACCAACACTATATCGATGCTGACTTTGCCTATAAAGACACGCCTGTTATTCCTGCGCTTTCCAGCGTCGGCGATTATGTCTGGTTTGATGCTGATGGTGATAAAGTTCAAGACAGTAATGAAACGGGTTTAAATTTAGTTAAACTGATTTTAACCGAAGTCAACAGCAAACAAACTTATACGACATTTACCGACAGTAGCGGTAAATACCTGTTTAACGACTTATCAGACGGCACTTATCAAGTCAAAGTTGACCCCGCTTCATTACCTGCGGGAATCACTGCGCCGACCTTAGACAGCTCAAACGTGTTTGTACTCAATGCGGGCGAATCTAAACGTACAATAGACTTTGGTTTTACCAATGCCAGCAGTTTAGGCGATACCGTATGGCTAGACCTTGACAATGACAACGTGCAAGACAGCAATGAACAAGGCATTGCCAATGTCACTGTTCGCGCCACTTTTGCGGGTAACGATGGCAAACTGGGTACAGCCGACGATGTTGTCTTTAGCACTACAACCGATAGCGCGGGCAAATATAAATTTGAAAACCTGCAAGCGGGACAATATCAAGTGACTGTCGTCACGCCGCCGTCTGGATTAGTCGCAACAGGGACGCACAATTCTAGTCAAACCGTGACTTTAGCCAAAGGACAAAACCTTGATACGGTTGATTTTGGCTATCGCGGCACGGGCAGTATTGGCGATTATGTCTGGAATGATACCGACAACGACGGCAGCCAAGACAGCAGTGAAATAGGTTTAGGCAATATTCCTTTAACCGTGCGTTGGGCAGGTAACGACGGCAAACTCGGCACGACTGATGACATCGTGATTTCCACAACCACAGATGCGAGTGGTAAATACCAAGTCACGGGCTTACCCGCAGGACAATATCAAGTCACCGTCACCACGCCGCCCGCAGGTTTTACACCCTCAACAGGCTCGCAATCAGTAGGCAGCAATCAAACCACTATAACTCTCGCAACTGGCGAAAGTCGGCAAACGATTGATTTTGGCTATCACGGCAAACAAGCCACAGTGGGCGATTTAGTTTGGTTAGATAGCGATGGCGACGGCACTTTTGACGCGGGCGAACAAGGCATTGCCAATGTCGACGTGATTTTAACCAGTGCGGGCGTAGATGGAATTTTTGGCACGGCTGACGACGTGATTTCTGTTACAAAAACAGATAGTTCTGGTTTATACACGTTCACAGGTTTAGCTACTGGACAATACAAAGTGAGCGTCGACAGCGCGGATTTACCCGCCAACGTCACGCCGACTTTAAACAGTTCAAGCGCATTTACTTTAACGTCTGGACAATTTAAAACTGATGTTGATTTTGGTTATAAACCCGCTGGAAAAGCGAGTTTAGGCGATTATATCTGGTTAGATACCGACAAAGACGGCACACAAGACGCAAGTGAACAAGGGTTAAGCAACGTTATTGTCACCGCCACCGCAGCGGGAACCGATGGCATTTTCGGAACAAGTGATGACGTTGTTTTCACGACCACAACCAACAGCGCAGGCAAATATTTATTTGAAAATCTCCCCGCGAGTTCAACACCAACCTCTTATCAAGTCAAAGTCTTATCTGGCATACCGACCGCATTAACCGCCGCGGCGGGTGGGCAATCTATCGGCGCAGGCAATGCGACCGTCACTTTAACCAACGGACAAAATCGCACCGATGTTGACTTTGGTTATCAACCCCAAAACACTAATTTTATTGGTGATTTAGTCTGGTTAGACAGTGATGGCGATGGCATTTATGACGCAGGCGAAGCAACGCTCGGCAATATTCCTGTCACCCTGAGCGGCGCGGGTGTTGACGGCATATTTGGCACAACGGACGATACCACTAATGTCATTGTGACTAATAACAATGGTCAATATGGAATCAACAACTTACCCGCAGGCACTTACAAAGCAAGCATTACTGTTCCTGCGGGAATGACTTTAACCACGCCCGCCGTCTTAGCGTCCTTCACGCTTGGCGCGACAGAAATTAAAGACACTGTTGATTTTGGTTTACGCGGTTCTGCCCAATTTGGTGATTATGTTTGGTTAGACAGCGATGGCGACAGCCGCCAAGACAGCGGGGAAAACGGGATTGCTAATGTGACTGTGACGGCACGTTATGCGGGTGCGGACGGCGTGTTAAACACAAGCGACGATATGCTATTTAATACGCAAACTGACAACGCGGGACGTTATCAATTTAGCGGTATTTTGCAAGGTTTATATCAAGTTAGCTTGAGTAATTTACCCAGCAATTACTCACCCAGTCCCATTGCTGCGGATAATATTGGCTCAGGCGGCGTGACTTTCACCTTAAATACGAATAATCGTCAAGATATTGATTTTGCATATCAATTAAACACAAATAGCATTGGTGACCAAGTTTGGCTTGATAGCGACAAAGACGGTATTTTTGATACGAACGAAAGCCCAATTGCTAACACGACTGTTGTTTTAACAGGTGCGGGCGTTGATGGTA
>CAZBNX010000167.1:0-2828 GCA_964493255.1 uncultured Pseudomonas sp. | reverse complement strand
GCCCAGCGGGCGGATTGGGCGGGGATGACCCCGGAGAACTCCTTGGAGCGGATGCGATCGATCAATAAGCCCGTGCAGACAGCCGACTACGCCGGCGACCCACGCTCCGGCCCGTCGCCGGAACGGTGGCCCCCTCCACGCTCAAAGGCGGACGGAGCCTGCAGAGCGAACCGAGATCCGCTAGACATAGATCGCGGGGTGGTCACCAGTGGCGACCCCCCCCCGACATCCGAGACCCCAGTGTGGTCCGACAGTACCGCTTGCTGGCGGGCTCGCCAGAGCGGTAATCCCTGAGACGCCTGTTGCAGCGTCGCCGCAGAGGTCAGCCCGCCGCCGACCGAAGCCCCGAAGGCGTTGGACCAGCCAGCGGGAGCGGCGAACCCAGGGGCCGACGGCGCCTGAACGCCCCTTGCGCCCAGAGGGGCCGCGCCCGCCTGCACCGGCCGTGCCAGCGCGGCTGCCCTCACGGCCGCCACAGCCCGGTGGGTAGCCCGCGTGGACACGCGAACCCCCGACGCATCTTGCGGCGCCCACCCCGCGACCTGAAACGTCCAGGCAACCACGAAGCACGCAGCTGCCGCTGCCCGAACGGCCGAAAGGGGGTCCCCTACAAAGCAGTCGCCCCTCGCCGCCAGGGACCGCGACCACCTCTTCAGTACATCATCCGCGCCCCGCGTGATCCAACCCGATTCCGTCGCGCCCCAGACGACGAACTCCAGGGACGGGTTGTGACGCAAAGCCGAGGCGTACTTTTTTTCCTTGCGAAGCACCGCCGCGTTCAGACCACCAACGCCGGAGCATGTCACAACCGTGACATCCAGAGCCAGCGGGCGGGCCGCCCCGATCCCGGCCGGAACGAAGATGTCCGCCGGTCTCGACCCGAAGCCACCCCCGACCGGGCGGTCGTGAGTCACCGCAGGGACGCCGCACATGTTGGCCACCGCCGCGAGGCCGTTGCACAACATATTGTGCCTTACCGTGGTATTAGCCCACGGGGGCGCGCGCGGGCATATGCCACTGTGTGCACACGCCGCGTCCAAGGCCTTCGTGGGTTGCCACCCATGGCCCGGCCATGTCCCTTCCGTCGCCGGAGATTCCGCCGGCGCGTCGCACCGGGGACAGACGATAGGGGCACAGCGCGGCCAAAGGAGGCGCACGACAGAGAGGCCAAGAACACGCGCGAGGGCCACAGTGCGAAAGCACGCGCGGCCGAACCGTCGGCGCGCAGTCGCCAACAGCGGGTCGAGAACCGCAGTCGGCACATTGACGTTAGGGCCTACGTTCAGCGCGCCGACCCACAAATTACGCTCCACCTTCTTCACGCCAGCCGGTGCTCGAGTAAAGGGGGCCAAGGGGGCACACTCCGCGAGCCGCGTTCTGCCCGCATCGGAGGCCTTGCGTCTCCGCTCCACCTCGCCTGCGATGAACGCCTCCACACCAGTCTCAGGGAGCCCCAAGGCCGACGCAAGCGTCCGTGGCGACCATCCCAGCTGACCCGCTAGGGGGGTAAGATGCGGCCACGCCTTGGCCAAGCCCTCCCAGGGAGCGGTCTCGAGGAGATCCACCGCGGAACGATGCCCCAACGCAGCAGGGCCGGAGCCCCAGATCGCTGCGCGGATCGCAGGCGTCACAACCTGCCCACCAGCCAGCTCCGTTGCCAGCTCTTCCCACAATCGGTCCATCTCGCCCAGCACGGCACGGACTCCCGGCTGAGACGCAGCCACCGGCGTGACCGCCCTCAGCACGTGCTCGACCAAGGGGCCGGGCCCCCGAAGCGAGCAAAAGGCCGCCACCGCGGCGCCAGGCTGCAGGGCAAAGACCCTTCGGACCCGGTCTACCCGCAACTTCACGCGCGGAAGCAAGACCTCCCGGAACCAGGCCGATACGTCCCCGAGCGGCCGACCCCAGACAGTGGCGAAGCTGGCCTCTTTGGCCGCCCTGCCTAACCGCACGAGCTCCGGCGCAAGCGGCCCACAAGCGACGCTCTTCGCAGAGCCGTACTCGCCGCCGACCTGTCCCGCTGAAGGGACGACGAGGCCGTGCAAGGTCGTCGCTGCGAGGAGCAGGTCGTCGTGGAGCATAGTCCGCAAACACCCCGGGCGCGGGACTTCCTCGTACTCAAACGCAAGGGTCAACCCCTGCATCGTCGGACTGGCGGAGCAGCCCTGCGCGAGTCCATGGACCCGACGCGGAGGACCGCCACCCGCAAAGGACACCTGTGTCAAGCCTGCACCAGAAGCCGGAAGCACACACTGCAGCGCCAGTCTCGCAAGCGCAGCCGCGCCCGGTCCAGCAGACTGAGCGGCAGCTCGATCGATGGCCAGACCGACCGCGCGTTGCACCGCGTCCAACCGCAAGGTGGTGTACGAGTCCTTCCGGTCGGCGGTCAACACGGTGGCCCCGTCAATGGACACCATCAAGGCGGTCGCCATGTGCCGCGCTAGGAGGACGCCGTCTCCTGACAGGCCCACCTGCCCCCTGCTCTCGCACAAGGAGGAGACCAGGGGCGCCGCCCGATGAGCGTCGCGAGCGGAAGCAAGGCGCCGCGGGAGAGCCGGCGCCGAGATCGGTCTCACGCCCGCGCCACCAGCCTTTGGGATCAACCACCCATCAGCACCGCGAAAGGCGCGGAGCCAAAGCTCGTCCGAGCGCCACCGAGACCGTGGTCGCGCCCACACCTCGGCCAAGCTGTCCGTGAGTCGGGGCGTCGTGATCGCGTCGAGCGCAATCAACAAACGCCCCGACCACCCGGTCGACCCGCCCGAGCGGTCGAGGTGGAGGCTCGCCCAGCGCCTCAGGTCCTTTCCGTCGAAGCACGGGCTTTCGGC
>CAZBNX010000166.1:0-2856 GCA_964493255.1 uncultured Pseudomonas sp. | reverse complement strand
GTGGTCCGTGTTTCGCGCTTCGCGTGCGACGCCTCCCTCGCTTCCTCCTCCGGTCGAACCTGCCCCCGACGGCCACCCGTCAACCGTCGCCGCTATGACGTCGCAGCTGCACCCGTTGCGAGGGCCCGCTCGCTATGGGTGGCGTCTGTGGCGTCTGAGCCTGTGAGGCGTCCGAAGCTTACGCTGACACACTGGTACAGCCGAGCAGACCCACCGCCGACGACATCATCGCGACGGTGCCCCTCCCAGACCCGGAAACAATCTGGGTTTTTGGGCGCCCAGGCCCAGACCTGAGTGAGGAGGAGAAAACCCTCAAGGATGATTACGAGCTCGAACCGATCGCATGGTCCCACTTCGGGTCCACATCGCTCGGGAAGTGTCCGAAAGCTACAGCGACGAAGATCCTGGAGCTTCAGCTCAAGACCATCATCCCCCATATGGTGCGATCCCCCACCACCCCCCAAACCGCTGGAGCAGCCGCGGCGGAGGGCGCGCCAACACCAGCAGTACCAGCAGGGATGGTAAAGATCACCGTCCCCGCGCCCTACGCCAATAAGGCAAACTCCGCCATGAACCGCATGCCAAACGGGGTGGCCGCCCCCCAGAGCGGCCGGGACTACGCCTTTTGGAACGTCCCGGCTACCGAAGCCCCGAAGTGCATCCGAGCCCTCGATGCGGCGAACGTCAAGTGCAAGATCCCCAATTCATGCAAAGTGATCCTCCAGGGTCAGTTTTCGACGCTCGACGCGACCGCGCAGAACCTCAACCTATACCAAGTGAAGACATACCTCGAAGCGACCTATCCAGTGAAGTGGGCACCACGCAACTCGACCACTGCCCATTTCGCGATGAAGGGCAAGGGGACTATCACCAAGATCGTCGGGAGCTGGTTCGGAACCGAACCCCCCCGTCAGCGGCTGATCTTCAAAGCCCTCTCGGAGCAGCCGTGCGACGACTTCATCTTGTTCGGCACGGAGGATCAACTCAGCGCCACAGCCAGCGGCCCTGAGGTGGAAACGACGAAAACCCTCGCCGCGGGCCACGCACTGTCCAAAGTCATGCGCGCCATCGACAAGCGGACAAAGGCGTCGGAGGCCAACCCTGAGGACACTACCCCCCGCACCTCGGACCCCGCCCTGGTGAGCCCATCCCTGGCCCCCGTCCCAGCCGCCATCGCCACGATGGAGGACGCGACAGCCCCGGCCGCACCCTTCCCGGCCCCGCCCCCCCCGGCCCCCGCGACAACCGCTCCCAAGGCGACGACCGCGCCCACGACGAAGCCCCCCGCTGCTCCCCAGAGCGGCCCGGCCGGTCCCCCGGCGGGCTCCGAGGACCGCGCCTTCGAGTTCCACCAGAAGAAGGAGATGTACCGAGTGGCGACCCCAGAGCAGAACTTCAAGCTGGAGCGCAACTGCGCCGCATGCGCTGTTCAGTGCTTGGTTCGGGCCGCGTCGACAACATCTGAAGCGCACTACAAGACCCTGGTGCGAGACCTTACCAAGGATTGGAAGAAGAACACGAGTACACCGCTTGGGCAACTCGTGGGCGTCCTCGGCAACCAGAACCTTCCCACCGCGAGAGTTGTTCTCATGACAAAGAAGCACGCCCTCGCCTTCATCGCGGGCATGAAGCCGGAGAAGCGCAAGCGCCCCACCGAGACCGGAAACGCTTGGGTCCTCGAGGTAAACGACGACTACACCCACATCGAATGCATCCAGGAAAAAGTGGAGTTTACGACACCACTTCCTCTGGTGGACATTTCGGAGGTTATCAGCCGCCTCCGCGCCGGGGGGGAGCCCACCACCACCTGGGCCCTCCAGTCCTCCACCCCTAGCTCCACCTCAACCCGCGACTCAACACCCTCGTCAAGCACCAGCTCGTCTGACGACTCCGACTCGAACTCGACCTCCGACTCCGAATCGGACTCCTCGGACCCCGATTTCGTGCCCACTCGCAAGGCGTGGAGCCGGATTGAGAGCGCATGCAAGAGCTCCTTCAACGTCCAATTCTCGGATGAGGAAGGTGGAGGCACCAAGGAAGACATATCAAAAGCCCTCTCTATCCTGGAAGCTATGCAGCAGACCGTTGGCTTCAAGATCTACTTCACTTGCAAATCGAGCTGACTACAACGCAATACACAAGCCCTCGACCGAGTCCGCAAAGCGCAACCACTCGACGCCCCGAACCGAATCCTCAAGTACAGACACGAGCGCCTCGCCTTGCGATGGATCGACCTCTGCTGGCGTGGCCTCGCCCACCGACCCAGAGCGAAGGCCCATGCCGCGAGCCTCCTTGGCTTTGAACGCCTCTGGAGGGACCTCTGGGACTATCCCAGGGCCACACTGATCATCACCCGGACCTTGGCCGAGAGGCACTACAACAGCGAGAACGCAACGAGGCGTGCTCAACGCAAGGCTCCCAGCACCTGCCCCATCGAGCTTGTGACTCAGGGCTTCAAGCCGCTCGCGAGGAGCGCCCTGAACGGCAAGCCCCCGCAGCGCCAGTGCGAGCAGATCTCAGACGAGGAGTTCAAGAACGTCAAGCTCCTCTTCCCCCCTCGCGCACAAGACAACAGGGCCGAGCTGGCGCTCGAATGTGAACATCTCGCGAAGGACGCACTCGACGCACTGAGCGAGGACAGGGCGCACGTGGCGACCCTCGAAGGGAACATCCTCCACGCCCTCCTCCACGCGCAACACAACGCGGGCGCGGGCCCCGACGGCCTCAAGGGCCACGCGATCCGACACATGGCGAGGGCCTGCCAGGACCTAACCATCAACCTGGCAATGGCCATCTCCCGCTGCATCACCGAAGCTCGCACCCCCGAAGCCGCAGGGGTACCACTCGGAGCGAACC
>CAZBNX010000165.1:0-2857 GCA_964493255.1 uncultured Pseudomonas sp. | reverse complement strand
TCAAATGAGGAAAGTTCAAATGAGGAAAGTTCAAATGAGGAAAGTTCAAATGAGGAAAGTTCAAATGAGAAAAGTTCAAATGAGAAAAGTTCAAATGAGAAAAAATTAAAGGAGGAAAAATTAAAGAAGGATATATTAAATGTGAAGAAGTTCATTCTAGATAGGTTAAATCTGTTTCAGTTAAATCTATCTAAGTTAAATCTGTATAAGTTAAAATTAGCTAATTACAATGAGAATGAATTAAAGAAGAGAAAATTAAAAATTGATAAGATGATTAATGATCCGTTCAATCTAGCTAAGTTAAATCTGTGAGAATTAGAAAATGAGGAGTTAGAAAAGGAAGAATTAAAAAATGAGGAATTAAAAAAGTATGGTTTCTATATACCATCGTTATCTGTTAATAAGATGAGAAAACACACTTGAAGCAGTATGAAAAGACTACAGTTAAAGATGTTGGGTAAAGAAATCGAAAACCAAATACAAAGATATGAGTATAAATATAAATATGAATTAGAAATATATAATTCTATAAATAATAATCCATGACTTATAGAATTATATAACACAGATGATATGTCGTTGACAAGTTTACAAGATGAGTTTAATGTTGATCATTTAGATATTGATAATATAATTTTTTTTGGTGATGACGATGATAACAAGAATAATAATTCAGGTAATAATACTCCTCCAGTCGCTCCTCTTTGGGCTGCTGCTCCTTGAGAACCGTTTGATGATAGAGAGAGGGATAAACAAAACGATAAGAGACCGGATATTTATGAGCTTAAGAATTCAGATTTAAGTGATTATGATCCAACATTAGATGCTTTTGCTTACGAAAAAGTAAAGATTACAAAGTATGATTTCTTTGATTTGGAAATGATACATGAAGCAGATAAAGTAAAAAATGAAAAAGAAATTTTTAATGAGTGAGAATTATCATTATCTAAAGCTCTAAATCTACCTGTTGGATCAATACCTCCTAAAATACTAGGTATTTATAATGAAGTTGTAAAATTACCTATTAAAACTGATGGTCCTAATGAAAAACATTTATACATAGAATTTCCAGATTTTAGTAAAGGAGCATTAGACTACAGAGTTTTAACTGAAGACCAAATAAGAAGAAGAAAACTTGCAATAAAAAAATCAGAAGTAAGATATTATTTAAGTAATATGTACAGCTTAATGGTTGCGGATCCAGAAAAAGAAAAAAAAAAATATAAAATATTAAAAAAAAAAGAAACAAAAGAAGCTAGTAAAGCATCAGAAAGATTATGACCTCGTTTAAAAAAATTTAGTTTTAAAGCTTTATCTAATTGAGATAAAACAGAAGAGGCAAAAATAGAAAAAGAAAAAATAAAAACATTTAAATCTAAATTACGAGCTAAAAAAAAAAAACTTTCTGATGAAGAAAAAGCATTATACCCAACTAATGAGGAACTTAGTATTAGTATTATAGAAAATGAAGAATATCGTAATGCTTTAACATCACAAAGTTGGGATTGGGGTAAATTATGGGCAGGAGTTTATAATTACATTTTATTTAAAAATCCTAACGTAAAAACATTAAAAGAAATTATAGATTTAGGAGAATCAAATACTATTGAATTAGATAAACAATATTATGAAAACGGTAAGTTTACTTATTTTGAAAAAGATCAAAATTTGAGAGATAAGTTTAAACAATTTATTCTTGATGATTATAGGGAAAAACAAAGAATTGAAATAACTAGACTTATAAATTATATGTTAGAAATGAGAAGAAATAATATTGAAACAACAAAAAAAAAAACCACTGAATCTGAAATTGATGCAGAAGTAAAAATTAAGAGAACAAGAAAAAAAAAAACCCCTGAATCTGAAATTGATGCAGAAGTAAAAATTAAGAGAACAAGAAAAAAAAAAACCCCTGAATCTGAAATTGCTGCAAAAATAAAAATTAAGAGAACAAAAAAAAATAATATACAAGAAATTAATTTTTAGTTTTTTTTAAATAAAAAACAAAACAAAAAGAATTTTAAAATTTTATAATTGTTATTAATTATTTTTATGATATTTGAAAAAAAAATGAATGCTTTATATTTATTATTAATTTTAATAGATTTTATTTTAATAGGCGGTATATTACCTTTATTAGAAAGAAAAATTTTATCTTTAGTACAAAGACGTGTAGGTCCTTATTATGTTGGTTACAAAGGTAGATTACAATTTTTAGCAGATGCGTTAAAGGTATTTTTTAAAGAATTTATTTATTTAGCGAAAATAAATAATTCAATATATTTACTTTTACCGCTATTTTATTTTTATTTAAATTTAATATTATTTTTTTTATTTATCTATTCAGATAATGTTTTTTATATTGATATGAATTACTATATTATTTATATGTATATAATTTTAATTTATTCAAATATTATATTATTTTTTAGTGGTTTATTTAGTAAAAATAAATATAGTATTTTATCCGCATCCAGAATTGTTTTTTTTATTTTTTCTTTAGACATTTTATTTTCAATCTTTATTATAATTTTAATTTTATTATGTGAAAGTTTTGATTTTCAACAAATACAATATTTAAAATCATTTGGTTATTTTAATTTTTTAGGTGTTTTATTATTACCTATGTTAATAATAATTTTTTTATTGGATGCTAATAAGGCACCATATGATTTATTTGAAGCCGAATCAGAATTAATAAATGGTTATGCAATTGAATATAGTGGTTTTTTATTTGGTATATATATATTAGTTGAGTATTTACATATTTTATTTTTTTCTTATATTATTATAAATATTTTTTTTTAATTTAATACTTGTTTAACATGATTTTAGAATATATTTTATCTAAAAATTT
>CAZBNX010000164.1:0-2858 GCA_964493255.1 uncultured Pseudomonas sp. | reverse complement strand
ACAACGAGCAAAAGCAGCCAGACGCACAACCTATCTATGTCGGCAAGACGACAGGCTACGAGATTCGCAAAGATGGCGTGTGGTTCCGTGGTGTGCTTGATAAGGCAGTGGCACAGGCTAAGGCGGTATGGGATGCAGCGCAGCAGGGAATGGCACGAGCTAGCAGTGGAAGTATCGCTCATTTGGTGCGCAAGGCGGCGAATGGGCAATTGCTTGAATGGCCTCTTGCTGAGTTGTCGGTATTCGACACATTCAATGGTAAGAATCCGGCAAATCGTCGGGCGGTAGTAACACCCGTAATGAAGATGGTTTATGAGCAGGCGGGACTTTCCTTGCCTGTTGACATAGAGGGCGAAAGCTCAGAGACAGACGGCGTAGAAGTAAGCGACGGCTTACTTAGTTCGGATGTGGAAGCAAATAGCCAACAGCGTGAAGTGAGCAGTATCAAAAGTGAGGATAGAACAATGGAAGTTAACGAAATTCAAAAACTGGTTGCCGATGGCGTAGCCAGTGCGCTGAAGGCAGAACAAGACAAACGAAATGCCGAGGAAGCGCAGAAGAAAGCGGTAGCCGAACAGGTAGAAGCCGCTGTCAAGGCAGTGAAAGACGAAGCCGCCGCACAGGTTGCCGCAGCTAAAGCAGAAGCCGCAGAAGCTCGCCGATTACCTGGTGGGAATGATGCGCCCTATCAGACTAAATTCGGCAATGTCGCCAAGTACGACAATTTGGACGCAACCGATGCCGCTGTGCTGGCTGGCATTATGTCGGCTGCAAAGATGGCAAACCGTAGCGTTGGTGTTAGCGAAGACTTGCGCAAGTATCTCGCCATTCAACTGGCTGAGATGACAGACACAGAACGTCAGTTTGTCGCCAGTAAGTCGGCAATGAAAATGGCAGGAATGCCGATGAAGGCAAATGAGTTGAACCAATCAACACTTGCTAACTATGGCGATGAATGGATTGGTGTTACTTACAGTTCGCAGCTTTGGGACAAGATTCGTTTGGAAGCGCCTATCGCCGCAAAGATTCCTACCGTGCAAGTGCCGCAAGGTAGCGAGTCGGTTATCTTGCCTCTCAATGGCACGGCACCGACGTTCTACAAAGTCGCACAGGCAAGCGCACAGGACGCTAATCCTGGGCGTGTTACACCAACCATCACCACAAGCAAGAAAGGCACGGCTAGCAAGACGTTGACTGTCTCCAAACTGGGTGCGGCTATCAACTACACTGGCGAGCTTGAAGAGGATTCCTTGATTCCGTGGGTGTCTGAATTGCGCCGTGATTTGACGCTGGAAGCAGCCGAAATTCTGGAACACATCATCATCGATGGTGACACAGCGACAGGCGCAACCACGAATATCAACTGTATTGGCGGCACTCCGGCAGGCAATGAAGCCTATCTGTTGTTCGATGGCTTCCGAAAACTGGCATTGGTGACGAATACCGCCAATAGCCGCAGCGCAGGCACGTTGGACGTTGGCGATTACCTCGAAACACTGAAGTTGCTTGGTTTGGCTGGACGCAATGCCGCAAAGCGTGACGCAGTTGATTTCATCGTTGATATGTGGACGCACTGGAAGTCGTTGGAACTGGCAGAGGTGAAGACACGTGACGTGTTCGTTTCTCCGACAATCGAGAATGGCTACCTTGTCAATCTCTACGGTCACAATGTCATCACCTCATCCAACATGCACCGAGCCAATCAGGATGCCACTTATGGGCTGAAGGCGAACATCTCCGGCAAAGTCGATTTGAACACAGCCGCCAACAACACGACTGGTTCTATTCTTGCCGTGCGTTGGGATCAATGGCGACTCGGTTACAAGCGCCAGATGACATTTGAGGTGCAACGTGATGCACTGAGCGATAGCACCGATATCGTGGTAATGATGCGTGTCGGTATGGTGAACCGTGACAACGAAGCCGCTGCGATTTCTTACAACGTCGGCGTCTAGTGATTGAGTGTGTTGGATGAGGCGACTTGTCCAACACACCAAACAGGAGAGAGGAAATGTCTGGTTTACTGAACTTGAAAATCGGCACGGCTGACAACGGTGATATCAAACAGGTGTTCGACGTGGCAAGCGCCGATGGAGCGATTACGGTTCCCGTTCGTGGACGTAAGCACGTCTTTATCACCAAAGCGACAGCCGCAGCCTTGACGCTGGCTGCACCAACTGCAACCACACACGACGGTGTTGAGATTGTGATTGTCAGTACGACAGCCGCAGCGCATACCGTCACGGTGTCAACGACTGGCATGAATGACTTAGGTACGTCCGCTGATGTTGGCACGTTTGGAGTCGCTAAAGGCAATGGCATGACACTAGTTGCCTATCAAGGTGACTGGTACGTAACTAGCAATATCGGCGTGACACTGGCATAGGCAAGCAATGGTTAAAGTGAGATTCATCCAGGACTTTCGGGGCAAGCTGACAAGCGAAGCCTTCTATCTGGCTGGCACGGTTGCCGAGTTTGACGCCGCAACCGCACAGACACTATTAGACGAGCAACGAGCAGAGCTAGCGGAAGTCGAGGAAGAGACAGCAGCCAGCGATAGGCAGAAGCGCAGTACAAAGCGAGCGAAATAATGGCTTACTGTGGCGTAGACGAACTGAAAGAATATCTAGGCGTGACAGGTGCAACGGACGATGCCATGTTGTTGACATTACTTGCAGCCGCACAGCGTACCATTGATAGCTATTGTATGCGTACCTTTGAGGCGACAGCCGACACGGTACGTCGATTTGATAGTCAACGTGATGTAGATGGTTACACGCTGGCAGTGGATTCTGATTTGTGTGCCATTACATCGATTGTCAATGGTGACGGCACGACAATATCAAATTCGCACTACG
>CAZBNX010000163.1:0-2900 GCA_964493255.1 uncultured Pseudomonas sp. | reverse complement strand
CCCAAACCCCAAACCCCAAACCCCTTAAATAAGTCACTTGAAATCGGTCGGAACAAGTTAAAAACAGTATTAAATTCCAATTTAAATTATAATGGTTAATCACTCATTTGTGTTCTTGCTTTCACTCACGATTTTCTTCCACGGCATAGAATTGGCAGCGTGCCCTGATGTCGACAAGATCGGGTCGCCCATAAACATCGTCAATGAGTATATTGCAAGCCTTCTTTTGACAGCCAACCCTCTCAACACCAAGGATCAGCTCACCCTGCTCTACATCAATGATTTCGAAACGCAGGAGGCGAAGTTTTACAACTTCGTGTTTCAGGTGAGAAACACCGCCACAGACAAGAAGAGCTACATCGGCGTGCAGGCTCTCTTCCCTCCTTCCTCCGGACTCAACAACGAGTACAAGATCTCCAAGTACATGCAGTCAACCCTGCTCTCTGATATCCTTTACCTCTTGTCCATCAACAGCATTCCGAAAAACAAGGACTTTTTCTGCGCAAATTTGAAACTTGACTTCATCAAGTATTTCCTTGATATGAACTACGTGTACGATATCACTAGATACAACTACGCCTATTTTGAAAACTTTGTCAAAACCTCTGAAGCCCCCCAACAAGATCTGACCATCGATCAGCAAGTCAATGAAGTTCTTCTAAGTTTGGAGCAGTCTTCGAAAGGTACCTACTTGACCACTGACGACATCAAAAATTTGCTTTTCACAATTTCAAACGAGGAAGTTATTAAAATGCTCAAGCAAAAAGACGCAGCTGATGAAACTGCAGTCACCATCCCTGAAAACCCTTCCGTTTTGAACCAGACCATTCAAATCACCCGCATTGCTTCAAAGCCTTCTTCAACCAACGAAGAACTTCTCAATAGGTTTTTGATTATTTTCTTCAATTACGATATTGCAACTGGCAGAAGAAGAGACGGAAAACCAATCAGTGATAAAGATTACAAAATCATCTTTTCCATCATCATGGATATTTTGAGCTCTCCTTTGGACGCTGATATCAATGATATTTTCAAAAAATACATTGAAAGATTCAACCTGGTCAAGTACGATCAATCTTACCCTGACACAACTTTCGATGTGTACATCAGAAACATCACAATCGTTGTCCCAGACACCACTCAGCCTGAAGAAAAGAAGCCTCAGGTTGATATTGAATTCAAAAGACCTGTTGTACCGACTGGTGTAATCACAAAGAACGAAACTGTTACAATTGAAGTGACCAAAATTGGCGGCCAAACTATCCCTGGAGTTCCTCAGACTGTTTTGAACCAGACTGCTTATAACCTTCTTCAACAACTCATTAATGAAAACAAAAAAATAAACCAGCTCAACATCGACAAAGTCACCACTGTTACCAAAACTACCCCGCAGAAGCCTCCAGTCACAATTCAGCCTCAACTTCCTCCTCAAAACCTGACCAGAATTATTCAAACTGGCTCTCTGGTTAGACCAACAGTTTATTTGTATCAAAATAGATTCGGCTCATCCGTTTTACCTGAAACTTTGTCTAATGAGCAATTTGTCACTGTTCAAGCTGGTTCTAACCCTGATTTCGGAAAGAGACCTATCAACTCTCTTGGAGGATTTTACACCGGATTTAACACTTTTTCAAATGGAGTGGCTGGTGGAAAATCTGACTATATTCCAATTGCTGCTCCGGGAACCAGAGTAGAAAGCAATTTGGCCGGTGGATTAAGTCAAGGATTTATTCCCAGTTCTGGTGGAGTCTATCAAGGCAAAGTCAACATTGGAGTTCCAGGCGGAGCTTCAGCCATCCAAGGGTCCGTTCAAAACATTGATGGAACTCGAGTAATTATTGGAGTACCTGGTGGAGTTACAGTGACAGGAGGTTCTGCTTCCCAGAGATATGGAGGTGCTCAAGGAGGTCAGCAAGTGTTTGTTGTCAACAACGGTCAGTCAAGCTCAGGGCAATTGATCGAAGGTGCCCGACCAATAGCCACTCAAACGAGGTTCGCTGCCTTCCCAGTCACCCAGACCATTCAAACCACTTCAGGCAATCTTTTCCAAACTGGAGGTGCTTTTCAAGGAAACCAGACAGCTCAATCTGCTTCGGGAACCTTCATCCAAGCTGGAAGAAACGGCCAAAACCTTCAGTTTACTAAAGCCCAAGTCATTCCGTTTGGCCAAATTGTCTCGCTGAATCAAGGAGCTTCAAAAGGTCAAGCAAACGCTGCCGGACAGACAATCATCTACGGTCAAGGAGCTGGATTCGGTCAGGCAATCGGATCTGGCCAAGCGGCTTCGGGTCAAACTCTTTTAATCGGCGCCAATGGACAGGTAGCCGGTCAAGCAGTCCCAACCGGCTTCATCCAGACCACGATCCAGCCTGTGGGAACGCAGATCAGAACTCAAGCCCTGCCAGTCGGAAGCATTTCAAGCACTCTCATTCCTTTCGGAACGCAGGTGAGAACTCAAACTGCTCCCGCTGGAGGCATTCAGGCGACAATGCTTCCGATTGAAGCTCAGTTGAGCGGTCAGGATGTTTCTGTCGGACGTGTACGAACCTCCTTTATTCCTCTCGGAACTCAAGTGCGATCTCAGACCATTACCACTAGCACTCAGACCAAAACAGTCCCAGCTGAAACTCAAGTGATTTCTAAAGGCACTTCTGACAGCGGAGCGATGGAAGCCTCGGGAATGGTTGTTGGAAACGATGCTGGAAGTTTTCAGGAAACTACAACTCGGACTGAAACTGTGAATGCCCAATAGAGAATCAAGTTTTCGTTAAATAATTCATCTCCTGAGTTGTTCTTTTAAACCTCTTTCTTAATTATTCTCCTTCAATTTTTCATTTTATTTTTTATGGACTGGATTATGTTAAAATAGATTTCCGGGGTTTGGGGTTTGGGGTTTGGGG
>CAZBNX010000162.1:0-2919 GCA_964493255.1 uncultured Pseudomonas sp. | reverse complement strand
CCCAAACCCCAAACCCCAAACCCCAAACCCCGGGCATCAGGAAAGTAACTCTCGTTTAAGTGAATAACCATTGTACAAGAGATAATCATCAGCCAATGAATTAAAGTCTAGTTCGAAGCACTGGCGTTGGCTGACACGTTAATCGCCAAGTTTGCGTTTCGACAGGCAGCGTCGCCGGCGTTGTAGTTGGCATCGCATTGAGCGAGATTGGCACGGCGTTGTTCGGCGTTCAGGTTAACTGACTTGGTGGCCTTGCACCAGAGCCAACGACTGCGGTTTTTGAACTCGCACCAGCCTTCGTGGGCGTTGCCAGATTTGATTGCTTTTTCGAAGTCTCTCATGAGACGGCGTTGAGCGCATTGTGCGACTTGGAGGTTGTAGGCATTGTCGCAGTTGATGTAGTTGGAATTGCGGGCTGACTTGTCCCAACGAGTGCCTTTGGTCTTGCACCAGGCACGGGCGACTGAGGCTTTGAAAGTGCACCAGCTCTTGTGCTTTTGAGCGGTGGTTCGGAGAAGGTTTTCAAGACGGCGTTTTGGACAGAAGGAAAGAGCGGTGTTGTATTGGAGAGAACAGGCGGCAAGAGCGTTCTTTCTGACGTTGGCATCCAAGTGAGCAATGGCCTTGGTCTGGCACCACTTGTTGGCGACGGCGGCCTTGAATGAGCACCAGCTCTTGTGCTTCTGGCCAACGGTTGTTGGGAGAGTGTTTGAAAGACGGCGTTTGTTGCAGTTAGCTTTGTTCTTTTCGTGTTGGACATCGCAGTCATACAGTTCCTTCTTTCTTTTGGCTATGTCTTCCATCTTGTTGGCGTTGGAAAGACAAACAGCACGGTAAGCGGCGATTTTGATAGAGCAGAGGTTCAATTTGTGCTTTTGGGTTGAAAGACGACGATTTGGACACTTTGCGACCATGGTTTTGTAGTTGGCAAGACATGCGTCCTTGGCGGCTTGTTTGGCATCATCACCGTCGGCGTTTTGGGCTTTGACGAGACAGACTGATTGAGCTGCTCCGGCGGCAACCTTGCACCAGTTGAGTTTGTGTTTCTGACCGCTGAGTCTTCTGTTTGGACAGGCCTGAACAGCGACTTGGTAGTTGTAAGCGCAGTTGTCAAGACCGATTCTTCTCTTGACTGAATCGAATGTGGCCTGGGCCTTGACCTGACACCAAGTGCGAGCAGTGGCTGCTTTGAATGTGCACCAGCTCTTGTGCTTCTGAGCAGTGGTCAACGCCAGAGCCTTATCAAGACGGCGTCTGCTGCACTTGTCCAGAGACTGAGCATAAGCCGAAGCGCACTCCTTGGTCGCCTTTGCCTTAAGAACCGGGTCTGTGACTTGACTGGCGGTTCTCTGACAAAGTTTCTGAACAACGGTTGCACTGAGGACACAAGTGTTCAAGCCAGCCAACTGATGTTTTTCAGTTTGAGTTTCCTGACCCAAAGCACGGCAGTTGTCCAACAGATTGTTGATATCAATCAAACACTTTTCCTGTTCTTCACTCGACTTATCGCTTCCCTCGCACTTTTCCAAAAGAGCGATGACTTGAGCTGCGCAAGGATCGGCGTCTTCCCCATTATGTTTCACAGCTGTCAACCGTCTGTTCGGACAAGCTTGCAGTGCAACGTTGTAAGCATAGGCGCAGTTGTCAAGACCGATTTGACGCTTGACCGAATCAAAAGTTGCCTGTGCCTTCATCTGACACCAGATCCGAGCACTGGCCGCCTTGAAGGAGCACCAGCTCTTGTGCTTACCAGAAGCAGTCAGTTCGTCCAAGCTCTGGAAGGGATCACTGGCAGCCAAGTGACCGCTGTCCGCCACAACCGCAGTTGCCATCGCGCAACCGATCAGGATCAAAAGTCCAAGTATCTTTGCCATCGTTTATAAAGAACAACCTGTTTAAAAGAGGAATTCAAACACCGATTTAAGCGCTAAGAGTTAAAGTATGAGTGCTTCAGTGCCTCGACTGCCGATATCCTCTTAGTTGGGTCCAACTGAATGAACTTCATCAGCAAGTCAATCGCCTCCGGATTCATGTTCTTAAAATGCGTCTTGTAGTCAGTTGGTTTGAAGCGGGGAAAAGTCGGCTTGAAATCCGGAATCTGAGTCACTCCAGGCCATGTCTTCTCAGTCGGTGTTCCGTGGAATTGAAAAATCTTGAAAATCTGATCGATTTCTGAGTCGCCGACGAAAAGCGGCTTCCGTTCATGCAACTCACAGAATATGCAACCGATGGCCCAAATGTCAACGCCTAGCGAGTACTCCTTTTGTCCGAGGAGCACCTCAGGTGCCCGGTACCACAATGTCTCGATTTCATGTGTCAGTGTCCGAATTGGGACGGAAAACGCCCTTGCGAGTCCGAAATCAGCGATTTTGAGCACGTTTTTCTTCGGGTCTATCAATAGGTTCTGAGGCTTTAAATCCCGGTGAATTATGCGTCGGTTGTGGCAGTGGACAATGCCTTCCAAGAGCTGTCTGGTGAAGCTTTTAATTAGGTCCGGAGCAAGGTAATTAGTGAGGTTTTTCATGAACTTTTTCATGTCATATTCAAGGTACTCAAACACGAGAGAAAGCTGTTTGCCGGAAGGGTTGTAAATGACATCGATGAGCTTGACGATATTGGGATGGTCAAGTTCCCGTAAAATGGCGATTTCACGCATGGCGGTTGACGGCATGCCTTCGTCTTCGTTTTCCAGTCTGATCTTCTTGATCGCGACGACTTCCTTTGTCTGTTCACAGACTGCCTTGTACACGACACCGTAGGTCCCCTCGCCGAGCTTTTCAGTACCGCGGAACTTGACTGCTCCGGTGCGCAGGTCGTATTCATCGCCGTTTTCGATGGTCCCTAACATTGATTATTAAATGGAACTGGCGCGGAAAACGGACAATTTGGACTCCAAGTCAGGTGAGAGGGGTTTGGGGT
>CAZBNX010000161.1:0-2919 GCA_964493255.1 uncultured Pseudomonas sp. | reverse complement strand
TGACAGCGGTGGTGGCGAAGGAGGAGACGTTGGCGGAGTCGAGGAGGGTGCCGGACCTTCCATCCAGCAGGGAGAGTTCGGCGGAGGAGAGCAGCGTGCCGTTGATGTCGAGCACCGCATCCCAGCCACTACCGACGCGGATGGCCCTTTCAAGGACGGTGGCGTCGGCGCCGGTCAGGTTGCCGACGTTGATGCCGTAGAGGATGTCGGCATCGCCGGTGGCGGCGGAGGTGACGTCGATGTTGAGGGCGGAGACGGTGTCGACGTTGGCATCGTTCCCCAGGGTGAGGTTGATATCCTCCAGTTGGCCGTCGTCGGTGACGGTCCCGGTCTGGATGAGGGAAGAATCGTTGTCGAGGTTGAAGGTGACGTCGTTGGTGGAAGAGGGGGTGAAGGCGACGTTGCCAGTGAGGGTAAAGTTGTAGGCCTCATTGACGGCGACAGAGTCGGCGGCGACGGAGATGCCGTTGCCGGCGCCGATGTCGATGGTGGGCGTGGCACCTTCGGAGGCGGCGGTTCCGGTGAGACCGTTGCCAGCGGTGATGCTTGCGACGTAGTTGCCGCTGGTGTGGGTGCCCAGGGTGATGAGGTCGGAGAGGGAGGAGGCGCCGGTACCGCCATTGGCGACGGGGAGGATGCCAGAGACTTCGGCGGTGGCGAGGTCGACGGCGTTGGTGGTGGAACCGGAACCGATGAAGATGGAGGCGGTGAGGGTGTCGGAGACGTAGGCATCCGTGAGGGCGGTTCCGTTCCAGGAACCAGAGGTGATGGTACCCGAGGAGTTGACCTGGAAGGCATCCGCCGTGCCAGAGGTAAGCGTTCCCGAGACGTCCAAATTCCCAGTCACATTCGTATTGTCCTGCAGCTCGATGGTGTCGGCACTGTTGAGGATGATATCGTTGCCCGCACCGGTAGAAGTTAAGGTCGTAACCGAACCCTGCAGGGTAGCGGTTTGGCCCGTGACACCCAGAACCAAGGCTCCACCGGGGGTAATGGTGAGCGCACCGGATGAAGTCAAGTCGCCACCATTGAGGGCCAGATCTCCGGCCGTAGTGATCGAGCCAGTGGAGCCAACAACATCGAAGTTGGTCAGGTTGATGTCCCCGGTCGTACCGACGACATTATTCGCCCCGACATCGATGGCCGTCACTATTTCAGGATCAGAGACGTCGATGGCCGTAGTGACGGCGCCTGCAGCTGAGGTGATCTCGATGGCCTTAGTAACCGCCTCATCCGTGTCATTATTGTTGAGCTGCAGGAGAGCCTCGGTGGTGGAGGAGCCAGTGGAGTCATTGTTCGACAGCACAAGGAGCCGCTGAGGATTGGCGTCCGTCGAGGCATCATTGGTTAGCGATAGGCTGAAGTAGTCCTTGGCAGCGGCCGTGGAGCCCGTATCCCAACCGAGACTCGTGGTGTACTCGGCCATGCTCAGGCTCAGGTTGGCAGTGGGACTGGTGAGAGCGTCCCATGCCGATCCCGTTCCCGTTCCGCAAGCCTGATCGGTCTTGTTACAGATTTCTTTCCAAGCACCTCCGGCGTAAATGTAGAACTTCTGGTCGTTGCTATTGTAGTACATGGCACCATCCGTCCCTGATGGGTTTCCACCGGTGTTTTTCGTTCCGAGGACGAGCAGATCGGGAGAACCGCCCACCTCACCGATCACGATATTCCTACTGGTTCCACTGCCACCGGCCTGGAGGGTAATGTCACCCGAACCGGACTGAATGGTTGTGGAAGATGTGGTATTGGTCGAGCCGATCGTCAGCGTCTTCGCAGCAGCTCCGGTTCCGATGTTGATCGTTTCCGCGGAGGCATCGTCCCCGATGGCCAACGTCCCTGTTGTCCCGCTATTGATCGTCAATGTGGAAGTCGCGGCAGAGGAGAGCGTCACAGCGCCAGCACCGGTGTACGACTGGCCCGCAGCAATGGATACTCCACCGGTGTCAGTAGTTAGGGAGTCGGCAGTGATGGCATCCTGAATATCTACCGTGCCTCCGGCATTCACGGTGAGGGTGGCGGAAGAAGATGTCAAATCACCACCGTTGAGCGCCAGGTCCCCGGCCGTGGTGATCGAGCCGGTAGAGCCGACGATGTCGAAGTTGGAGAAGTCGAGGTTCCCCGTGGTACCAATAATATTGTTCTCGCCCGCATTGAGCGCGTTGGTAATTTCCGCATCGGAAGCGTCAATGGCGTCCGTGATACCTCCGGCAGCGGCACGGATCAGGATGCCATCGGCAACGGCCACGTCGGTATCGAGGTTGTCGAGTAGGACGAGCTGGGCCGGAGCTGCCTCCCCCGTTCCACCATTGGCACGGGTGAAGCTGAAGGTCGAGGTTGATCCGGATGCGATCGATGCGTTGAAGTTGGAATCCGTCGTAGTGTTCGCCAGTACTACATTGATATCGCGCGCATCGGTCGTGGTGATAGCATTGCCGGTGTCATACGCGATTTGCAACGAGCTGGACCCGGCACCGCAGGTCTGCCACTCGAAGTCGCCCGTAGTAGATTCATACGTCAGGCAGTATTCGTCCACGGCGGCATTCACAAGTTTGAGGTCGGATTCGCGCACCTTGTCATCCCCGATGGACGTCGCACCGGTGGAGTCGATTGTGATGTCTCCACTCATGGCAACCGGATTGTAGTTGGTTCCATCGGCCACCAGGAGGAAGCCCGTCGTATTGGTCGCCATGAACAGGTCATCACCGGAAATCGTCAGATCGCCCGAGAGAGTCGTGGTGGGGGCGGTGATAGTGATGGTGCCGTCGGTATCGTTGTCGATCTTTTCGGCATTGGTGAAGGTGATGTCTCCGCCCGTACCGGAGAAGGTGAGGCCGGTAGTGCCAGAGATGGAGAGGTTCCCAGAAAGAGTCGTGGTGGGGGCGGTGATAGTGATGGTGCCGTCGGTATCGTTGTCGATCT
>CAZBNX010000160.1:0-2944 GCA_964493255.1 uncultured Pseudomonas sp. | reverse complement strand
CTTTCGGTCAGGGGATAAGCTGTGAAGATGCGCGCACATTCGCGTTTTTTGATGGGATTCTTCATGCGTCTTCGCCCTTTATTTCTGTTTTGCTGCCTGCCGCTGTTGGGCTTACACCACGCGCACGCCGCCGCACCGCTTGCCCAACAACGCCAACTGTATGACGAGGCCAGCCGCGCCCTCGAACGCAACGACCCAACGCCCTATTTACGCAACCGCGCCGCCTTAGACGGCTATCCACTGGAAGCCTATCTCGCGTATAGCGAGTTACTGTCGCGCCTGCCGAATGCCAGTGATGCCGAAATTGAGCACTTCCTCAACCAGCACGGCGATTTACCGCAAATCGGTGAATTGAAAGTGCGCTGGCTGCGTGACGTGGCGGCGCGCGGTGATTGGGCGCGGTTTAACCGCTATTACAGCGCCGATGCCAATTCCACCGAGCTGGATTGCCTTGCGGCGGAGGGGCAATTTGCCCAAGGACAACAAGCCACCGCCCTCGACAATGCCAAACGCTTATGGTTGACCGGCAAAGACCTACCGATGAGCAGTTGCGCGCGTGTGTTTGCACGCTGGCAAGCGCAAGGCGGCTTGAATGAATCATATATTTGGCAGCGTCTTGAATTAGCCGCAGAAAATAAAAACTACAGCCTTGCCAATAACTTACAGCAAAGCCTCGTCACGCCACGTTTGCGCGAGGCCGGACAATTATTGCTTGACCTCGCGCAGAAACCGGAGCAACTCGCACAGCGTCCACGCTTGCCCGCCGATGCCGCCAGCGCCGAAGCAGTGGCCTTGGGCTTGCGGCGTTTGGCGCGGCAAGATGCCAATTTAGCCGCTGAATTGCTGGCCTATTACCGCACGCAACTGCCTTTTTCCGTTGAAGATGAGGCCAACACCGGGCGCAGCATCGCGCTGACCTTGGCCAAACGCTTCGACGCCAGCGCCCTTCCCCTGTTCGCGCAATACGACCCGACCTTACAAGATGCCACCGGCAACGAATGGCGCTTGCGTTTGTTATTGCGCTTGGGACGCTTTGCCGAAGCGCATCAACTGACACAAAAACTCCCGCAAGAACAAGCCACTAACAGCCGCTGGCGTTATTGGCAAGCGCGCAGTTTGCAACTCGCGCAGCCCGGCAATCAGACGTTACCCGAGCTGTATCGCAACGTGGCGAATGAGCGCGATTTCTACGGTTTTATGGCCGCTGACTACCTCGCACAGCCGTACCGCATCGACCACCGCCCCGCCGTGATTGCCCCCAGCGTGGCCGAAAAAGTGCGCCGCACGCCCGCCATTCAACGCGCTATCGAACTCAACGCGCTGGGGCAAACCGCCGACGGTCGGCGCGAGTGGTATCACGCCAGCCGCCAATTTGACCGCGATGCCCTCATCGCACAAGCCCGCTTGGGCTACAACATGGGCTGGTATTTCCCGGCCATTCGCACCATCAGCCAAGCGCGCTACTGGGATGATTTAGACGTTCGTTTCCCGGTCGTTCACCGCGATACCTTTGCGCGCGAAGCCAACACACGCGGCATCAGCACAACGTGGGCGTTTGCCATTACACGGCAAGAAAGTGGCTTCATGAGCGACGCCCGCTCAGGCGTGGGCGCGATGGGTTTAATGCAGCTCATGCCCGACACTGCCCGAGAAACAGCGCGCAAGTTCTCCATTCCGCTGCGTTCACCACAGCAAACCCTTGACCCCGAAGTGAATATCCAATTAGGCGCGGCGTATTTAAGTCAGGTTTATCGCCAATTTGACAGCAACCGTATTTTAGCCTCCGCCGCGTATAACGCCGGGCCCGGGCGCGTGCGGCAATGGCTGCGCGATGGCAACGCGCAACCCGTTGATGTCTGGATTGAAACCATCCCCTTCGATGAAACGCGGCAATATGTGCAAAACGTGTTGTCGTATGCAGTGATTTATGGCGAAAAACTCGGTAATCCGCAAAAGCTGATTGAGCCGCATGAATATGCGCGGTTTTAGCGTTTAGCCCACCATAAAAAACCGCCAAGCAAATTTAATTACTTGGCGGTTTTTTGTTGCTTAATTCAGCGGCTTCATGGAGCCACGCATATTCTCCGGCACATCTTGCAGCAACATAATCGTAATGCCGCCCTCTGTGTTCGTATTATTATGCGTTAAGCTTTTATCGCCTTCTTTGGCCACTTCTGGGTTTATGTTGTACATTTTTCCATTTAACGGATCGACAATAAACCAACCAATAAGGCCGCCAAATAATAAATTCCCGCCAATATACAAACCGCTGGGATTTGCTTTAATTGGAATAATTTGTGTAGCAAATCCAGACTTAGAAATTGTCACGGTGTATTCTTTTTTACCAAAATAAGAGCCGTCACTTTTCTTCAAAGTAATGGTCGTTGGTGTTTTACCGTTAAAAACTTCCACGCCTTTGTCGTCCACAATACGAATAGTGGCATCGCTCGGTGTGCTCACCACAGGCATATTGTGGGTCTCACTTCCCATAATAGTAGCGCAACCCGTCAGAGCAACCGGCAAACAGGCCAACAAGGCCGCCGCATATAATCCGCGTAATTTCAACATCGCTGTTCTCTCTAAAGTCCTTAAACGAAATCACTACAGGGCGTCGCGCTCATCAAAAGCCACTCAAACGCCGCCCACACACTGTAGTGCTTTCCAAAACTCCCCAGACATTTCACAAGCTTGTGAACGCAAAGCAGGCAGCATGTTCGAAAAACAGAACAAACGTACAGCTCTGCGCCTACTGAATTACCTATTCAGCAGTTAAATGTCTGAAAACATGCGCGAAAACAAATAAAAATTTCTAAACTGCCTATTCGGCAGTTAATAAACAGCGCGGCTACCGCCGTATATCTGATATTTTCTAAGCTGCCTATTCGGCAGTTAATAAGAGTGTCCAAGTTGGGTGTGGTTATGACATTTTCTAAGCTGCCTATTC
>CAZBNX010000159.1:0-2961 GCA_964493255.1 uncultured Pseudomonas sp. | reverse complement strand
CCACCGCGGCACTCGCCGGAGCGGCCGGCGCCGAGGGGGCCGCCGCGCCACCGCGACCGCGCCCTGCCACCCCAGGCCCCGCGGGCCCCGCGACCGGCGCGGCCCCACGGCCCTGGGCCCCGCCGCGCCCCCCGGCCCCCACGGGGGAATGCGCCGTAGCAGCCGGAGCCGGCGGGGGCGCGCCCCCCCCCCGGCCACGTCCGCCGCGAGCGAAGTGGCGGACCTGGCCCGCCGCCGCGCCCGCCGGGGCCACCGCCGGGGCTCGCGCGGCCTCCAGCAGCCCAAGGGAGTGTCCCGCCTGCGTGTACATCATCGCGGCCACGACCTCCATCCACCCCTTTCCCGTGAGCGGCGAGACACGGGTGCAGGTCTCCTTCGCGATCACCCCGGCCGTGCTCATCCCGAACGGGACGAACTCGCACCCCTTCATGCCCTCCAGCCGCCGCGCCATGTCCGCTTTGGCCTTGTAGGCTTCCTCCGCGGCCGTAAGCGTCCCCGTGCGGGCCGCATCAGCCTTCACCACCGACACATCAATGAAGTACTTGGAGGCCTTGTACACGAGCGCAACGTCCCCGAAGGCCGGCCCCTTCTCCTCCCGCTCGTGTCGCCCAGTCCGGCGCGTCACCGACGCCCCACCGTCGAGTGGGATCTGCTCCATTTCCACGTTGTCGGCCCCGTGCCCGCGTCTCAGCACACGCGCAAGGGCCTGGCACGCCGCCCCGTGGCGCTGGTTGTGGCCCTTGATCTTGCAGCCGAGGAGGTGGCACCGGCCTCCCGACATGAGCTTCGGGGAGGGGTCCCCGTTCTTCGACGCGTGCATGGCTGGGCATGGCCCGTCCATCACGGCGGCCGAGGCGAAGTCCAGCCCCAGGATCATCGCCAGGACGAAGCCCTCCGTCTCCTCAGGCGACGCGACGCACCCCAGACTGCGCCACGTGTCGTCCCTCGACACCACCGCCGTGAACGACCTCGCAACGGCGGCGTCACCGACCCACGAGAGCGGCCCCCAGTGGGCATCCTTATCGGCCTGGCCGTGAACCACCGCTCGCCGCTGCTCCACCCAGGTGGCGCGGCGCATCGACTTCTCCTGGAGCGCCTCGGTGATCGACTCCGCCTTCGCATCCCACCTGCTCTTGCGGTCCTTCTCAGCGACCAGCCGCCAGAGCCCCGCCTCGATACCCCCCACGTCCGCGAGGCGCGCAAGCCCCAGGCCCCCGTCCCCCAGCCGCAGAGACATCCGCTCCAGGTCCACAGCCGTGAGGTCCGCGCCCCGGCCCCTCAGCAGCGACCGCATCAGCTTCTCCTCCACAGCGGCCGCCTCCGTCAGGAACGCCTCGTTGACGATCCCCTCGGCGCAACCCTCGAGCACCCATTGCAGGGACGCGACGACCCCGCACTGCCGCAGCACTCCGAGCTCCGTCAGCGGGCGACGCAGCTCGCTGATGCACGAAAGGCGGCCCTCGAGCCTCGCCAGCAGAGCCCGGAGGAGGTCCCGGCACGCCTCGGCCTCCCCCACTGGGACCCCGAGCACCTTCGCCGCCAGCTTGTGCTTCATCCCGAGCGCGGAAGCCGCCGCCTGCGCCCGGGAACTGTCCGGGTGGACAATCTCGCACTTGTCGGCATTCAGCTCGAGACCCACGACCTCGAGCTGCACCTTCAGGGCCTCCACAAGCTCCTTCAACGAGGCCCCGGATCGCCACGCCACAGTGATGTCGTCAGCGTACGCAACCACGACGACATCGTTCTGCGCGGCCTGAGCCAGAGCCACCTCGAACTCGCCCGCGACGAGGATGACTCGCCCTCCACCGGGAAGGCTCGCCTCCGCCAGCCTGCGGAGAACGTCCGCCATTGCCACCGCGAACAGGGCCGGCGACAGCGGGCAGCCTTGGACCACCCCTCGCGTGACCTCAAACTTCTGCAGCGACCCCGCCCCGACCACACACAGGGTGGTCGTCACCAGGAGCCGCCGCACCACCGCCGCCAAGTCCGCGTCCACGGCCTCTACGCCCTCGATCACCGCCTCACGGCGAACCATGTTGAACGCGTTCGAGAGGTCCAGGAGAGCCAGGCCCCACCCGCCGCGGTGGGCGGTAGCCGCGCCCCGCGCGATCTTCCGGCACGGGTCCTTCGCCTCCAAGCCCCACTGCCCGGCCTGCTTCACCCGGTGACTCACCGCCGCGTAGAGAGGCCCCAGAATCATGTGCTTCGCGACGTTGACCAGGGCCTCCCCCACGCCGATCACCCGCGAGCCGCCGGACGCCTTCGGAATGAGCGTCACCCGCACCGCTGACGCCCAGGGACCGGCCGCTCCGGCCAGGATCCCCAGGGCGAACTGGGAGACGGCCGCCACCACGTTCTTCGCGTCCCGGCCCCCCGCGTCGATCATCTGGACCAACCACCCCAACCTGAAGCCGCTCATCCCCGGCGCCCCCTTCGCGTTCGCCGCGCGTATCGCCGTCACCGTGGCCTTCGCAGTCCCCTCCGGGGACGACGAAAACAGCGCCTCCGCCCCCGTGTCCAGGTCGCGCGGGTCAACCCTCAGCGCGCGGTCGCGGCCGAGCTCGTTGCCGATCGGCTGCAGGTCGGGGAAGTGGCCCCGCAACTCCGCGGCCACGTCGACCACGTGCCGCGCACTCGCCGCGCCTCGGCACTCCCGCAGCCTCTCGAGGGCATCGAGGCATTGTGAGGGGCGGCCCGCCTCCGCGTGGCAGAGGGCCTTGTCCGCGCTTGGCTCCAGCCGGCCATCCATCCGCGGGCGGACATAGATGTCCTGGCAGCGGCGGAACCTGTCCAGCCGCGCCCCGATCCCCTGGTGCGGGGACAGAACCAGGGCCAGGCCGGAGCTGACGTAGCACGGCCCCTTGGACGCCATCCGGATGAAACCCCAGACGATGATGATGATGACAAGACAGGGCTGCGGTGACCTAGGGGCGCGTGACCGCGTGTGGAGTCGGGGCAGGC
>CAZBNX010000158.1:0-2971 GCA_964493255.1 uncultured Pseudomonas sp. | reverse complement strand
CCCCTGTTACCGCCGTGAAAGGGCGGTGTCCTAGGCCACTAGACGAAGGGGACGCAATCCTTCGTGCAACCCGCCGCTACCGCCTGGCGTGTTGCTGGAAATTTGGTGGAGCTAGACGGGATCGAACCGTCGACCTCTTGCATGCCATGCAAGCGCTCTCCCAGCTGAGCTATAGCCCCATCTCTGGGTATCTTCTGGCAACTTCGCCGAAGTTCGTTGAACTGCCTGAAGACGGGGCGCATCCTAATCACGACAAAACGCCCCGTCAACATTTTTTTCATTTTTTTTGCAAAAAACAAAAAATGGCTGTTATGGCAGTTCAGCCAACCGTTTTTCCCACTCTTTATTTTCTTTCTTCGAGACGCCGCCTAGCAGTTCTATCGCTTGACGCAAACGGAAGCGCGACAAATCTGGCCCCAGCACTTCCATCGCATCCAGCACCGACACCGAGCTGGCTTGCCCCGTAATCGCCGCAAAAATCAGCGGCATCAAATCGCGCAATTTGCAGCCCAAAAACGCCGCCACGTTCTGAATGATGGTGGTGATGTTGTCTTTGTTCCACTGCCGCAGGCTTTCCAGCTTCCACAGCATAAGCTGCAACGCTTGGCGCACCTGCTCTGGCGTTAATTTTTTGTGTGCAAATAAACCCGCATCCGGGGTTACGCCGCCCATGAAGAAAAACCCCGCCAACGGTGCCAACTGGCTAAAGGTTTCCACGCGCGTTTGCGCCAGCGGCACAATTTTCATCAAGTATTCAGGGTTAAACGCCCATTGCTGCACTTCTGCTGCAAAACGCTCCGGCGACAGTTCGCGCAACCATTGGCCATTCAGCCATGACAGTTTTTCAACGTCGAAAATCGGGCCGCCCAATGACACGCGCTGAATGTCGAAATGTTCAATCATATCGGTGAGAGAGAATTTTTCGCGCTCGTCCGGCATCGACCAACCCATACGCCCCAAATAATTGAGCATCGCTTCTGGCAGATAACCCATGCGCTGATAGAAGGTCACAGAAGTTGGGTTTTTGCGCTTCGACAGTTTGGATTTATCGGGGTTACGCAGCAACGGCATGTAGCAGTTTACCGGCGCTTGCCAGCCAAAATATTCGTACAACTTCAACAGCTTAGGCGCTGACGGCAACCATTCTTCACCGCGCAGAACGTGCGTAATGCCCATCAAATGGTCATCCACGACGTTAGCGAGGAAATACGTCGGCAGACCATCGGTTTTAATCAGAACCTGCATATCCATGCGGTCCCAGCCGATTTCCACTTCACCGCGCAGCATGTCATTCACCACGCAAACGCCTTCGCTCGGCACCTTCATGCGAATCACATACGGCTCACCAGCCGCTAAACGGCGCTGCACTTCCTCTTCAGAAAGCAACAAACCGCGTCCGTCGTAGCGTGGCGTTTCACCGCGCGCCATTTGCTCGGCACGCATCTGGTCGAGTTCTTCAGCGGTGCAGAAACAATAAAACGCATCGCCCTGCTCAACCAGTTGCAGCGCGTATTTTTGATAAATCTCGCTGCGCTCGCTCTGGCGATACGGGCCATGCGGGCCGCCTACGTCGGGGCCTTCATCCCATTCAATGCCTAACCAACGCAGTGCGTCATAAATTTGCTGCTCAGATTCGCGGCTAGAACGCACTTGGTCGGTGTCTTCGATACGCAAAATGAACTGACCGCCATGCTGACGGGCAAAACACAAATTGAACAACGCGATATACGCCGTGCCAACGTGCGGATCACCAGTGGGAGAAGGCGCAATGCGGGTGCGAACCGTCGTCATGGGAACTCCAAAAAAGGGTTTTGCAGAGGGCGGCGATGGTATCAGCCACAGCGCCCCCCGCTCCACCTGATTGCTTTAGAAGGGCTTGATGGCCACTTTCAGCACGCCATCGCGCTGATGCGAGAACAGGTCATAGGCCGAGACAATATCGTCCAGCTTGTAGTGGTGCGTAACTAATGGGCTTAAATCCACGCGCCCAGACGCCACCACATTCATCAAGCGGCGCATCCGTTCTTTACCACCCGGACACAAGGACGTGACGATTTTGTTATCGCCCAAACCCGCATGAAACGCGCCCAGCGGAATGGTTAAATCCGTGGAATACACGCCCAAACTCGACAAAGTGCCGCCCGGTTTCAGCACGCGCAGCGCACTTTCAAAGGTGGATTGCAGCCCCAACGCTTCGATGGCCGCATCAACGCCGCGCCCGCCGGTGAGCTTCATAATTTCGTCCACGACGTCCACTTCACGGAAGTTAAGCGTTACATCAGCGCCCATTTTGCGCGCAATCGTTAAACGCTCATTCACGCCATCAATCGCAATGATGGTGCTGGCACCGCGTAATTTCGCGCCCGCTGTTGCACATAAACCGATGGGACCTTGCGCGAAAATGGCGACAATATCGCCGATTTTGATGTTAGCGGCCTCAGCACCCGCAAAGCCGGTAGACATGATGTCCGGGCACATCAAAACCTGTTCATCGGTCAGCGCGTCCGGCACCGGCGCTAAGTTGGCTTGTGCGTCGGGCACCAACACATATTCCGCTTGCGTGCCGTCGATGGTGTTACCAAAACGCCAGCCACCCATCGGCTTGTAACCGTGACAC
The DNA here is from genome assembly GCA_964493255.1 of uncultured Pseudomonas sp. Lineage (GTDB taxonomy): Bacteria > Pseudomonadota > Gammaproteobacteria > Pseudomonadales > Pseudomonadaceae > Geopseudomonas. Next base: position 354 of record CAZBNX010000158.1, on the reverse strand, counting down.
GAGCAACCGCCATCCTGCGAAGGAAAGCCATCTTGTGCGCCATACGAGGTAAAGCTGGGGCAAATCGCGCCCGCAATCACGCGCTGGCCTTCCTGATAGCCCTTCACGTTGCTGCCCAATTTTTCGATGATGCCCACCGGCTCATGGCCCACCGTCAGCCCTTTTTCGACCGGATATTCCCCTTTCAAAATGTGAACATCGGTGCCGCAAATGGTCGTGGTGGTGATACGCACCAGCGCATCATTCGGCCCGACCGGCGGAATCGGCTTATCAATCAACTCAATACGACCCGGCTCAACAAAAACAGCCGCTTTCATCATGGACATGAGAACGCTCCTTGGATAACGCATTGTT
>CAZBNX010000157.1:0-2981 GCA_964493255.1 uncultured Pseudomonas sp. | reverse complement strand
AATACCGACAGTGATGCCAGCGCCGAGTTTTCAATTGCACTGACAGGTGTTACTACACTAACGATGGTTGATATTATCGCGTAAACTAACAACACCCCCTCTGACGTGAGTTGGGCTATTTTAGGAGAGTAGTGTTATGGCGCGTTTTCTGTTGTTAGTCACGGTGGCTCTTGCATTATCTGGCTGTTTGGATGTGCCTTGCGTGCCCGGTATTTAAGACGGTTTCGCATAAAAAAGCCCGGTTTATCCGGGCTTTTTTGTTTGTCAGGCGCGTAATTAGCGGCGTAATGCGGCAGACAAATGCGGTTGAATCGCGGTCAAAACCGCTTTGAAGCATTTGGTATTGCCCGCAACAACGCTACCTTTTTCGAGGAACTCGTGTCCGCCAGAGAAATCACTGACCAAGCCGCCCGCTTCTTGTACGAGCAGCGCACCGGCAGCCATGTCCCATTCGGACAGGCCAAACTCCCAAAATGCGTCAAAACGGCCTGCGGCAACATAGGCCAAGTCTAAGCTGGCGGAACCTGCGCGGCGAATCCCCGCTGTTTGACCAACAAGACTGCGGAACATGCCGAGGTAGTTGTCGAGGTGATCCAGCTGGCTATCGCGGAACGGGAAGCCTGTGCCAAGCAACGCGCCTTCTAAGCTGCGGCGATTGCTTACACGAATACGGCGGCCATTTAATGCCGCACCACGTCCACGGCTGGCGGTAAATTCTTCTTGGCGAACCGGGTCGAGAACCACGGCGTGCTCTAAGCGACCTTTGTATTTACAAGCAATGCTCACCGCAAAATGCGGCAGGCCATGAATGAAATTGGTGGTGCCGTCGAGCGGGTCGATAATCCAGAGGTAGTCAGCGCCATCGCCGCTGCCTTGAATTAAACCGCTTTCTTCACAGAGAAAACTATGTGTGGGGTAGGCTTTGCGAAGCACTTCGAGGATAGCTTGTTCAGCCGCACGGTCTACTTCGGTGACGTAATCCTTGGCGTCTTTCTCGTTGACCGAAATTACATCAAGGCGTTCGAGTGAGCGGAAAATAAGTTCACCGGCGCTACGGGCGGCGCGCAGCGCCATATTCAGCATAGGCTGCATGGGAAAAGTCACCTGAAGTTGTTAAAGAAGGAGGGCGCGCGATTCTAGCAGAAAAGCCAAAAAAAGGGCCGGAAAGCAACCCGACCCTCTCACAGAAAACGCCGAATTAAACGACACCCTGCGCCAGCATGGCGTCGGCTACTTTCACGAAACCGGCGATATTCGCACCAGTGACGTAATTCACGCGCCCGCCTTCTTGCCCATGTTCCACGCACGCTTGATGAATGTTTTGCATGATTTCACGCAAGCGGCTGTCTACTTCGGCATTGCTCCAGCGTAAACGCATGGCGTTTTGGCTCATTTCTAACCCCGAAACGGCCACGCCACCGGCGTTGGAGGCTTTGCCGGGTGAATACAAAATGCCCGTGTCTAGGAACAAATTAGTGGCTTCGAGTGTTGAAGGCATGTTGGCACCTTCTGCCACGCAAAAGCAGCCATTATTCAACAACGTGCGGGCATCTTCGGCGTTTAGCTCGTTTTGTGTCGCGCAGGGCATGGCAATATCACAGGGTAATTGCCACGGACGTTGTGCAGGTAAAAACGATACCGTTGCGCCGTCAGCCAGTACTTCTAAACGTCCGCGCTGCACATTTTTCAGTTCCAATAATTGCGCGAGTTGCTCAGTCGTCATGCCGTTGCGGAAATGCAGCGTGCCGCCGGAATCTGAAAGGGAAATCACCTTGCCACCCAATTCCAGCACTTTTTGCGCGGCATGTTGCGCCACGTTTCCCGAACCCGAAATGGCCACGCGACGACCTTCCAACCCTTCTTGGCGCGTTGCCAGCATTTCCTGCATGAAATACACGCAGCCATAACCTGTGGCTTCGGGGCGCACCAAACTACCGCCAAAGCTGATGCCTTTGCCGGTCAGTACCGAGGTAAATTCATTCGCAAGGCGCTTGTATTGGCCGTACAAATAACCAATTTCGCGGCCTCCGACGCCAATATCTCCGGCGGGAACGTCCAAATCAGCACCAATATGACGATAAAGCTCGCTCATAAACGATTGGCAGAAGCGCATGACTTCGGCATCCGTGCGACCTTTGGGGTCAAAGTCGGAGCCACCTTTACCGCCGCCCATCGGCAATGACGTGAGCGAATTTTTGAACACTTGCTCAAACGCCAAGAACTTCAACACGCCCACATTAACCGATGGATGAAAGCGCAAGCCGCCTTTATAAGGGCCAATCGCGCTGCTCATTTGCACACGAAAACCACGATTAACCTGCACGCGCCCGTGGTCATCCATCCACGGGACGCGGAACATAATCACGCGCTCCGGCTCGACCAAGCGTTCGAGCAAACCCATTTCCAAATAACGTGGATTGCGCTGCAAAAACGGCCACAGGCTGCGAATCACTTCTTCTACCGCTTGATGAAACTCCGGTTGGTCGGGGTCGCGGTGGCGTAAGTGAGTGAGAAAATCATCGGGGGAAAGGTGACTCATGGGGTGGGCCTCATGCCGAATTAGTGGGAATCCTTTTGCAGGTGTTCAACGCAACAATACGCCTGTTCACCGCGCATTACCGCTTCTGATTGGGGAACGTGCAGCCCGCACTGGCGGCAGCGCACCATCTGCGCGCCGGCGTTGGCAAGCGGCGCAACGGGCGGTAATTCCGTGGACGTGGGTTGGTTCATCCGTCGCCATAACCACCAGCCACCGCCGAGCACTGCCAACAGAATCAGCAAACGAAACATGGTGTTTTCCATTATTAAAAGGGAATCCCAGTGTAGCCGCACCTTTCTTGTGCATACAGGGGCACGCTGTGGTTTCCGTGAACGGCGTTGTTGCAGGAAAATGCCGACCTTTCTCGAACAGGAGCAACCCTGATGAGCCGAACCCTACGGGTCGTGATGGCCCAAGTTAATCTGCGCGTGGGCGACATTCA
>CAZBNX010000156.1:0-2998 GCA_964493255.1 uncultured Pseudomonas sp. | reverse complement strand
CCCAAACCCCAAACCCCAAACCCCAAACCCCAACACAAAAATACCTCCAAAACAAAGCATTAAAGCCCATCAATCTTTAAAAAGATAAAAATGCAGTTTGAATTTTATAAAAGGCATGTTCCAAACTACCACTGTCGGACCCATCACCACCAAGCAGAGCTCATACCAGACCACCACGAAGACCACCAACGTTGGCGCTCCAACGATTACCACCGCCCAAGGTGGACTCGGGGGAAGCTTCTCCCGCCAGTATCAGACCAATGACGGAAAGACCCTCGTGTCTGACTCCGGATGGACCACCACCTCCTCTTCTGGCGGCAAGACCATCACCCAGACCTCTTCCTCCAAGACCACTACCTACGGATCTGGCTCAGGCGCTGGTGCTGCCACGTCTCTGGGAATCGGCGCTGGAATCGGTGCTGGAATCGGCGCTGGAACTGGGGCTGGAACTTCCTACCAATCTTCCACCACCACCACTTATTCGAGTTCGAGTGGAACCGGAGCTGGAGCAGGAACTGGATTCGGTTACGGCACCGCGTCTGGACAGCTGACCGGATTATCGACTGGCCAAGGAAAGGTCATTTCCACTCACACCGGTGAAGGAAGAATCATTTCGACAACCGAGGGACAGGGAGTCGTCATCGACGTTAGAGAGAAGGAATCCAGAATCGTTCAGGAAACTGTCCACGAAGGAGAAACTAGAATCGTCGGAGAACGAGAACTGAGAAGAGAAAGAAAATCTGAAACCAGACAAGTCAAGAAAGAGAAGGTTGAAACCGAAACCGTTAAGAAGGAAAAAATCATTGAAATCATCAAAGAAAAGCCTGTCCCCGTTGAGAGATACGTTGATGTTTCTTACGATGTCGTGATCGATGTCCCGATCGAACGCACCATCGAAAAGGAAAAGATCATTGAAGTCGTTGTTGAAAAGCCAATCGAAAAACTCATTGAAATCCCAATTGAACAAGTTATCGAAATTCCTGTCGAAAGAATCATTGAAAAGCCAATTCAGCACCAAAGAACCGTTGAAAAACCTTTTGAAAGAATCGTTGAAAAACCTTATGAAGTTATCAAGGAAAATCTCATTTGGTCTGAAAATGTTATTGATATTGATGAAAGAGATATTAGCAGATACCCAAATGCTCAAGTTCTTCCTACCACTATTGAATACAAGCACAATGATAAAATCATCGAAAAGCCCGTCTATATTGATAATATCATTGAGAAGGAAAGACAAATTCCTAAACAAAGAGTTATTGAGGTTCCAAGAGAGAGACTGGTAGAAAGAAAGGTTCAAACATTTATTGACAGACCTGTTGCTGTTGATAGAGTTGTTGAACAAATCGTTGAAATTCCCGTTGAAAACCCGATTTACAAGAACGTTGAACTGATTGTTGAAAAGCCTGTTTACAGAGAAAACATCATCGAAAAGCCGATTCCCGTTGAGCGGATCGTTGAAAAGGAAATTCCTGTCGCTGTTGAACATCTTGTTGAAAGACCAGTCATTGTTGAGAATCTTATTGAAAAGAAGATTGATCAAATTGTTGAGATCCCCATTCCTCACGAACAAGTGATTGAAGTGCCTATTGAAAAAATTAACGAAACAACAATTTCAATCGAAAGAGTCAATGAAATTCCAGTTGAAAAGGTTGTGAAAAAATCAGTTGCTCACATTAGACAAGTTGAAGTTCCCTTCGAATACCAAATTGAAAAAACTATTGAGAAGCCAGTTGAAAGAGAAATTGAAAAGAAGGTTAACAGATACATTGAGGTTCCAGCTGAAACTAAGGTTGAGAAGCCTTCTTATGTTGAAGTCAACACTGAAAAGGCGAGATTCATTGATAAGACAAGAGAAATCAAACTTGAGCATTTGATCGAAAACTTGAAGACAACTGAAAGAGTTATCGAAAAGCCTGTTCATGTTGACACTGTCCTTGAAAAGCAGGTTGAGCACCTAGTTATCAAGGATGTTAAAGTTCCAACTGAAAAAATTGTTGAAGTTGCAACTAACATCAGAGTCGAGAGACCAGTTTTCAGAGAAAATGAAAACTTCAAGGACTTCAATGTTGAAGCTCACGTCGTTGAAGTTTCTGAGGCTTCTCACTGGGCCGAAGAAAACATCGAAATCGAAGATGTTGAACTTGCTCGCGAAATTGATTCAAGAAAAAGAGATCTTGAAAGCCAGAGAAGAGAAAACGCTCAGTTGAAGGCTCAATTCGAAAGCATTCAACGAGAGTTTATCAACTTCAAGAAGGGAACTGGAAGCAACGATGAGCAGGAAAACTACCGCTTGAGAGCTAGATTCGAGGAACTCAACTCTCGCCTGAGAAACCTCCAGGAGCACAAAATGCACCTCACTCGCAAATCACACTCCAGACAGAGAGTCACCGAAACAGTTGTTCAGAAGAACCCGAGAGTCGACACTCTTATCAACAGACTCAACACTCTGGTCACCGAAAACAACTCGCTTGTCCAGCAGATCATGAGCAAGGGAGAGCAGATTCGTCAATCTGCCCATGCCGCTTCGACGAACGTCACAACAAACGTCAAGACCACCCCCGTCAACCCAGGATTCGGCTACGGAACCACCGGCTACACTTCGACCACTTCATACGGAGGCCTCGGAACAAGCTTCGGTGGAGCAACTAAGTCAGCCACCAACTATCAGACCACTTCGTACTCGTCTCAGGGAGGAGCCATTTCTACTTCTCAAGGAATTTCCGGAAGCAGAACCCTCGGAGGAGCCACAGGAACGATTGCTTTGGGAGGTGGAGCTTTGGGAGCCAGTCAAACTCTTGGCAAAATCGGTGGAGGTCAAACTACATCGTACACTACCAGCACGACTTCAACTTCTCAGACTAGACGCCTTTAAACTTATTCGTTTCCTATTTCAATAGAGGTTATGATAAAAATTGGCAATTTTTATCATTTAGTTTTTCAGTTTTTAAAGACTCTTGCTTTTTATGAATTTGGGGTTTGGGTTTGGGGGTTTGGGGTT
>CAZBNX010000155.1:0-3040 GCA_964493255.1 uncultured Pseudomonas sp. | reverse complement strand
GGTAGTTGGCACGGTAAAGGGCTTTGAAAATCAGCGGGATAGCCGTCGGGTGGCGTTGTTGTCAGCGCGTCATCGTAAGCCGGAACATAGCCCGCCCACTCACCGGCGCGGCGAACGTCTTCTTGCAGAAGACGCAACCCCAAGCGCGCACTTTCGATTAATTGTTGCTGCTGATTAAGCTGCTCCTGACGCGCCAACACATCACTCACCACCTTTACCGCACCCGATATCACCAACAAGCCCAATGCCATACCGACCAGCAGCTCAATCGTACTCAGGCCACGCTGAAAATGCGGTACGTTCATCCACCGCCTCCTTGCAGCAACATCACCTGCACACGACGACAGCGGTCGTCAGGACAGGCGCTATCATCGTAGACATGGGCAGCACAGCCGATAGAAGTGGGCGGCGCTGCGGTAGCCGTGAAACCACGCCACGCCACCGTGACGCGATAGCGCCCCGCCGACAGTGCCTCAACGCACCCACGCGCGCCCCATAAGCCTTGTGCGGTCTGCTGCAACTGGGCACACCACGCGGCTAACTCTCGGCTGGCTGCCGAATACCCCGCAACAGGGCAACCCGTGCCCACCCCAATCCCTTGTAAATCCGTAAGATAGGCGGCAGCCTGCTGGCGATTCGCCTGCATGGCTTGCGTTATGGGCTCCAATAACGACAGCACATCGGCGTGCTGGCGACTGTCTTCGGCGCTGGCTACTAACCGCCAATGCACGGCAGTCGCTGCCAAAAAACCTACCGATACCAGCAATAGGCTTACTAACACTTCAATCAAAGACGCACCGCGCTGCGTATGGGCATCCATCACCAACGCCCTTCCGGTTCTCGACGGCCATCGCTGTGCAGCGTCAACGCACCGTCAGCATGTTGCGCGCTAGTGAGATGTGGAATGAACGCCAGTTGATACGTTGGCCATGTGCCGGTGCCCAACGTGATTTGATAGCGGTAATCGCGCGCCACCGCCTCCGGCAAGCGATAACCCGCACGTTCTAGTTCGTTTTGCGCGGCATACCGCTGCTGTGTCAGTAAAAACTGCTGTTGGCGGGTTGCGATGTCCAGCATTTGCACTTGTGCGGCCTGTCGTTTGCCACGCACGGCATATTGCTGAAAAGACGGCCACGCGACCCCCGCCAACACCGCTGCAATTGCCAACGCCATGAGCATTTCCAGCAACGCAAATCCCTGCATGGCTGCGCGCATCTGTTCGCCCTCATTTTTGAAAGAGCGCCAGTGTGCCGCGCAGCCAAAACACGCAGCGGAACGGCTTCACAAAATGCGTGTGATGTCGCGCACAAAACGCGCGCATCCCCAAAACCATCGCGTTAAAGCCTTTTACGCTATACACCTCAAATAAGGGTGTAACGGGTGCAAAATGCCAACCCAGCAACGGGGTTTTAGCCTGATTGAGCTGTTAATTAGCCTTGCTGTATTGGGGGTTTTATTGTCGTTGGCTGCGCCTTCATTACAAACGCAGTTGCAAGCGTGGCGCTTGCGCGCCGTAACGTGGGAACTGCTACAAAGCTTTGCGCTGGCGCGTCAAATGGCGATGGAACAACAAAAAGCCGTGCTGATTACGGCGAAAAATGGGCAATGGCAGCAAGGTTGGAGCATCGTTATTGATGAGAATAACAATGGGTTAGCGGACAGCAACGAACCGGTTTTGCGCCATAGCCCGCGCTTAACCGAGGGGATTCGTTTGAGCGGCAATACGCCGGTGAGTCGCATGGTGCGCTACACCGCCAGCGGCACAACGGAAACGCTGGGCGGCGCGTTTCAAGCCGGAACGCTCACCCTGTGTTATCCCACCAGCAGCCTACCGACCCGGCGTTTTGTACTGAGCGCCACCGGGCGGTTTCGTGTTGAGAAAGACACGAATGGAGCAAGCGACTGTTAAAAAAACGGCATAATCCCGCGCCTTATTTCGGGAGAATCCACACAATGCCGACCGCCTCACCGCTTGTTCTTGAACCGCGTCAAACAGCCAGCGCCTGCGTTATTTGGTTACACGGTTTAGGCGCTGATCGCTACGATTTTGAGCCTGTTGCACGCGCGTTGCAGCGTGTTTTGCCCGCCGTGCGCTTTGTGTTGCCGCAAGCCCCAACGCAACCCGTCACCCTGAATGGGGGCTGGCCGATGCCGTCTTGGTACGACATTTTGGCGTTGGAGCCTGAGCGTGCGCTCAACCTCGAACAATTAAATGAATCGGCGGATACCGTGCTTCAGCTCATCGCGGAGCAGCAAGCGGCGGGCATTGCCACACAGCGCATTATTTTGGCTGGATTTTCACAAGGTGGCGCGGTGGTGCTGCACACTGCGTTCGTGCGTTTTGCGGACACCTTGGGCGGCGTGCTGGCACTTTCGACCTACGGCCCCACGTTTGATAACAGCATTCATTTGAACGAAGCCCAGCAAAAGCAGCCCGTTTTATGCCTACACGGAACACTGGATAACGTCGTTCCGGTGCATTTAGGGCAGCGCGCCTATGATTGGTTGCACGCGCAAGGGGTTGCCGCCACATGGCACAGTTACCCGATGCGCCATGAAGTTATCGGCGAAGAAATTCAAGACATCGCCGACTGGTTACACGCGCGCCTTGGCGTCTAAGTGCGTGGGGCGTTTCCCGCGCCCCGCTCACTTGCTTTACACTCCGCGCGCTTTATTTCCCCTGATTCCCACTGGACAGAGATACCGTGCTGAACGCACCCGATACCCCCACCGCAAACAACACCCCAGAAACCCCACGCAGCGAGCGCCCCAAAAAGCCGCGCGTTTACAAATCACGTCGTGAACGCACGCCGCGTACCCCTGCTACACAATGGCAGTTGGCGGATTTTGTGGTGGACCCTCAGGAAGGCAAAACACGCTTCCATGATTTTAATTTGGATGAGCGCCTGATGCAGGCCATCCATGACCTTGGTTTCACCTACTGCACGCCGATTCAGGCGCAAGTGTTGGGCCATACCTTGCGTGGTCGTGATGCCATCGGGCGCGCCCAAACAGGCACCGGCAAAACCGCCGCGTTTCT
>CAZBNX010000154.1:0-3118 GCA_964493255.1 uncultured Pseudomonas sp. | reverse complement strand
GTAAGCATGAAGATGAACATCAGTGTGAAAGGTAAATAGAAAAGTTTGATAATTAAATTATATTTTTTTTTTTTAATTAGATAGTGGTCTATGTTTTAACAGTCTAACTGATATGTTAGAAAAAACAAAACGAAGAGAAACCTCTTAGTAGTTTTATAATTAAATCAATCGTTTTATAAAAGTAGCGGCGAGCGAAATTATTAGTTAAAATTTTTGATTTAATGATGTAATGATCAACAATATAATGTTAGTCATGTAAATCTGCAAAATATTGTATTAATTGTTATTAATACAAATTTGGAATATTTCCAATTATTTAGTAGTTTCAAAATCAATTGAAATGAATATATATAGGACTTTTATAAACTAGTTAATGTTAGAACTGATAGATAATATATTGCGAAATATTGATCTAAATCTAATTAATTTAGCAAATATATAATATATATTGTACCTTTTGTATAATGGACTAGCTAGTTAAAAAAAAAAGCAAACTATAAGTGTAATGAAAATGAATTAAGTTTTTTTTTTTATACCCGAAGCTAACTGATCTAACTACGATTAGATTATAACAGATCGAACCTCTAAATGTAGCAAAATTTTGGGAAGAATTGTGGTTAGGGGTGAAAGGCTTATCAAAGTTAGTTATATCTGGTTTTCCACGAAACCTATATGAGTAGGACCCTAGTTAATAGCTGTAGGTAGTTTTTTATTGAGCGCAATTATATTAGAATTAACAGTTTAATTAACAAGGAGTCGGACTATTGGCGCAAAGGTCTTTAGTCAAGAGGGAAACAGCCCAAATTTTAGTATAAGGTTTACAAATATAATATTTAATAAAAAAAAACAAATTATTTATATAAAAAGTAGGCTTGGAACCAGCCATCTTCTAACACAAACGTAAAAGTTTATTATATATATATAAATATTGTAAAAATTTTTTATTTTGTTTTTTTTTTTAATTTAAATTAAAATATGCCGATTACAAAATAATAAAATATTATTAGGTAGTGGAATATTGTATATTTATTTAAAAAAAATTGAAAAATTTTTTAATTATATACAACAATTAATGCTAGTTCAAGTAACATACATAATAAATTTTAAATTATTATTGTATAATAAAATAAATAATTATTCATGATATTCTAGATAATTTAATACGCCCTCTTAGTTATTTAATTTATAATTAACGATGAGTTTATTTTGGTGTTTATTTAATTGTCGAAAAGTCACATGATTGAGACATTATATACGAAAAAACAAATACCAAATTATAAATTTAAAATTTTATATACATTGATATTTTGTTGTGTAAAAAGCAATAATATATTGATTTATATGAGAAATTAAGTTTTTAATTTTTTTAATTAAATAATATTAAAATAAAGCGTATTTAAACAAACACATGTTTTTTTGTAGAATATACTAAAACAAAAGGAAGACTAATCTTAAAGGAACTCGGCAAAATAGTTTTGTAACTTCGGGATAAAATTCACTAAAAAGTAGATATGTAATACGGGGGTACGACTGTTTAATAAAAACACAAGATTTTGTAAAATTGAAAAATAACATATAAAATCTGACGCCTGCCCGATGTCGTAATGAGAAATAAAACATCAAAAAAAGTTAACCTTTTAATTGTTTTTATAATCAACGATGAATGGCGGTTGTAACCATAACAATCCTAAGGTAGCGAAATTCCTTGGCTAGTAATTTTAGTCCAGCATGAGTGGCGTAACGATACCCCCACTGTCTCTAAGATTAATCCTGTGAAATTGAATTGGCCGTGAAGATGCGGTTTACTACAATTAGACGAAAAGACCCTATACACCTTTACTGTTATCTTAAATTAGCGAGTTAATTTAGTTGTTATGAGATTATATCGTTTGGAATATGAAAACTAGTAACTCAATAAAATGTATAACAAATACAGATATTTATGAAAGACAGTTTAACTGGGGCGGTAGCCTTCTAAAAAGTAACGAAGGTGTGTAAAAAGTATCTGTAAGTTAAATAGCTAAATTATTTTACTTGATTATAATAAAAACACTTATTATAGGGATAAATGTCTATTATAATGACCCGTTTATAATTTCATTTAGAAATGTAACGCTCAACGAATAAAAGGTACGTTAGGGATAACAGGCTGATAAACTTCCAGAGTTCTTATCGAAGAGTTTGTTTGGCACCTCGATGTCGACTCATCATATCCTCTTTGCGCATAACCAATGAAGGGTCCGGGTGTTCACCGGTTAAAATGGTACGTGAGTTGGGTTTAAAACGTCGCGAGGTAGTTTGGTTTCTATCTGTTGTAGGAATTAAAAAAAATTATGTGAAAAACTCTAGTACGAGAGGACTGGGAATTACTATCCAATAGTGTTTCTTTTGTACTGTTGCATAGAAGAAAAGCCACGATAGTGTAGTTAAGGTTAATTTTAATTGGAACTATACATAATTTTTTTTTAATAACTAAATGCAAATCACTAATTTTTTAATGCAAGATAAGTAGCAATACTATGAAATGCATTTTAAGTTGTTTAGTTAATTTAGTGTTTTATGATTTTAATTATTTATTTTTTCAAAATTTTTTTTTTATTAATCTAATTTCAAACTTCCATGTTTACTAATTAAGTTATGTTTAATATATTAAAATTATTATTAATACTTATATGTTTCATTATTTTATTATTTATAAGGGCTATTTTACCACGATATAAAATAGATGATCTATTAAAAACATTATGATCATATGTAATCATATATTTTTTTTTAATTTTATTAATTTTAATATTAATAAAATTGTTTGTATGGTAACAATAGCCTTAATAGCTTAGTGGGAAAGCGTTAGACTGAAAATCTAAAGAGCATTTGTTCGATTCAAATTTAGGGCATTTAAGCAACTTGTTTAAGACATTATCCAACAGAATCCAATTATACAATATTTTTGAGTCAAATTCAAATATTTTTAAAAAAAAGTATGAGAATAATTTATTTTTTAAACACTCAAATATAAAATATTACTCTTTTTTATTATATAAAAAAAATTTTAATAAAAATAAGAATACTAAAATTAGATTGTATAATAAAAATGTTGTATTATTTACATTATTATTAA
>CAZBNX010000153.1:0-3121 GCA_964493255.1 uncultured Pseudomonas sp. | reverse complement strand
TTGCCCCGACCTTCTCAATATCAGTTACAGCTTCCAACCCCAACCCGACAGCCGCTTAGTGGTCGTGGCCAACGGGCAAATTCCTGAAGGGTGCAGCGGTCAACGCTACCTTTCACTGCTCGACCATCCCACCTATACCGCCGGAATCGTGCGCGCACTCTGGACAGAATTAGGCGGACGCATCAGCGGCCAAGACCGTCAGGGCATCACGCCCGGCAAGGCGCGTTTGCTGGCACAAGCGGCCTCACCTGATTTAGTGGATGTCATTCGGGACATCAACAAATACAGCAACAACACGATGGCGCGGCAGGTGTTTTTGTCGATTGGCGCGAAAAATCGCCAACCCACCGATGCCGATGACGCGCAAGCGGCTTTCCGCGTTATTAAAGACTGGCTGGCACGCAAAAATATCCGCGCACCGCAATTGACGATGGAGAACGGCTCCGGCTTATCGCGTAATGAACGCATTAGCGCGCGCGAAATGGCCACGCTGTTATATGCCGCGTGGCACAGCCCCTACGCAGCGGAATTGATGTCTTCTATGCCGTTGGCGGGAATGGATGGCACGCTACGCAAGCGTTTTCGTAACACGGCGCTGGCGGGTAACGCGCACCTAAAAACCGGCACGCTCAACAATGTGCGCGCGCTGGCCGGTTTCACCCGAGACGCACAAGGCAATTTATTCGCTGTTGCGGCCATTCTGAACCACCCACGCGCAGCGGGCGCTTCGGTCATCCTCGACCAACTGTTACTCGACCTGTACCAAAACGGTACAGGCCGATAAGCCTTGGTATCAGACAGGCGATTTAGCCGTCAGTCGCCAAGCGCGGTGGATTTTGGCATTGCGCGCAAAATCGGGGTCGAGGGTTTGCGCGCTCACTTCTTCCACGCGGTACCGCTGCGCCAGCACCTCATCAAGCTGGAACTTACGGAAATTGTTGGAGAAATACAGCACGCCGCCTTTTGCCAGCCGCGCCATCGCCAAATCCAACAGATGCACATGGTCGCGCTGTACATCAAATACGCCTTCCATACGCTTCGAGTTAGAGAAGGTCGGCGGGTCGATGAAAATGAGGTCATATTCACCGTTATCGCGTGCCAACCATTCCATCACGTCGCTTTGTTCGAGGCGATTTTTCTCAGAAAAACCGTTCAGCGCCAAATTGCGCCGCGCCCAATCCAAATACGTTTTCGATAAATCGACGCTGGTTGTGGTGCGCGCACCGCCTTTAGCCGCGTGTACGGTGGCCGTTGCGGTATAGCAAAACAGGTTCAAAAACCGCTTGCCTGCCGCTTCTTTTTGCAAGCGCACACGCATCGGACGATGGTCGAGGAACAGGCCGGTATCCAGATAATCCGTGAGGTTGACCAACAACTTCACGCCACCTTCGGCCACTTCCATAAACTGCCCTTGCTGATTATGGCGCTCATACTGTTTTTTGCCCGCTTGACGTTCGCGGCGTTTAATCACCACCCGCGCGGGGTCCATGTCGAGGGCTTGCGGAATGGCCGCCAGCGCATCCAATAAACGCGCTTTAGCTTTTTCAGGGTCGATGGAGCGCGGCGCGGCGTACTCTTGAACGTGTACCCAATCGCGGTACATATCGACGGCCAACGCATATTCCGGCATATCCGCATCATAGAGGCGGTAGCATTCGACACCGGCTTTTTTCGCCCATTTTCCCAGCGTTTTGAGGTTTTTTTGCAGACGATTGGCAAACATTTGCCCGCCTTCTGACAAGCGCGCTGGCTCAGTGCGAACCGCTGGCGGACGCTCCACCGGCACCCCATTTAACAGGCGCGTCGTCGGGGGCGTGACCTCATTGCGACCGGTAACAAATTGCTCCGATTGCACGCGAAACAGCAGCAATTTACAGGGCAGCGCACCGTTCCAGAACGCATATTGTTTGTGGCTACGCAGCCCCATGCGCTTGCACAAATCCGGTGCGCCGGTAAACACGCCCGCTTCCCAGCCTTCGCAATGCGTGCGTAACCGCTCACCCAAATGCTGGTAGAGATACAGCAAACTGGCCTCGTCGCCCAACCGTTCGCCATAAGGTGGGTTGCAAATCACCAACCCGCGTTGACCTTGGTCGGGACGCGGCTCGAACGTCGCTAATTCCCCTTGATAGACGCGCACCCAATCCGCCAAACCTGCGCGTTCAATGTTGTTGCGCGCGGGTTGAATCAAACGCGGGTCGGCTTCATAACCCCGAATCCACAACGGCGGACGCGCCAAACCGATTGCCGCGCGCTCTTCTGCTTCAGCATGCAGCTTTTTCCAAATGGCCGGAATGTGTCCCAGCCACTTAGAAAAGCCCCACGTTTCACGCTTCAAATTGGGCGCAATGTCGGCGGCCATCATGCCCGCCTCGACCAAAAAGGTACCGACGCCACACATGGGGTCAGACAGCGCGCCACCTTCGGCGGCAATACGCGGCCAACCGGCGCGCAACAACAACGCCGCCGCCACGTTTTCTTTCAGCGGCGCAGCACCTTGCTGCAAACGGTAGCCGCGTTGATGCAAGCTGAAACCCGATAAATCCAACGACAACATCAATTCGCCGCGTTCTAAACGCGCGTGAATGCGAACATCCGGCTCTACTTTATCCACCGATGGGCGCTGTCCCGACTGCGCGCGCAGGCTGTCCACAATCGCATCTTTTACTTTCAACGCGCCGAAATGCGTGTTGTCGATGCCAGAGCCATGCCCGGAAAACTCCACCGCCAGCGAGCCAGAAGGCAACAGGTGCTCACTCCAATCAATCGAGCACACCGCTTCATACAGGGCATCGGGCGTGTCCACGCGAAAACAGCCCAAAACGAGCAGCACGCGGTTAGCCAACCGTGACCACAAACACAAACGGTAGGCCGTTTCGAGGGTTGCGCGCCCGTGTACCGTCGAAACGTGCGAGCGCCCATCTTGCAAACCAAGGCCAGCGGCCTCGTCTAATAACAGCGTTTCCAGCCCTTTGGGGCTGGTTAAAACCAACGAATGAAGTTCGGACATAGCGTTCTCAAATTAACCGCGTGCTGCGGCAATGGCGTCAACAGACTCACGAATTAACGCAGGCCCTTTATAAATAAAGCCAGAATAAATCTGCACCAAGCTGGCGCCCGC
>CAZBNX010000152.1:0-3154 GCA_964493255.1 uncultured Pseudomonas sp. | reverse complement strand
CTGTTGCGAACGCGACCTCCTTCTGGATCGCGTTGGCCATTCGGAGCGGATACAGTGTGTCCTCGCCGTTGCCCGTCCCCTTGTAGGCTGTTTTGCACAGTGCCACGAGGGCCATGCGCGAGAAAGGGGATGGGGTTCCGACGAGGTCAATCGCGTATCCGCTGACGGTGGACTCCGGGTACAGGGTTGCGTACTTCCTGTTCTTCTCCCGGGCTGCTCCGTTGAGGGCTCCGGTGGGTCCATCTGGTGAGTTGCGCGAGTGCGCGGAGGCGGCGGTGGTCTTGTACCCCTTGGTACGTCCTTCTGAACGGGTGTTCACCGCTGTCACATCGAAAACGTAGCCTTTGCCCGGGTCCCCTGACCACATGAATTCCCAGTCGGCGCAAGCGTTCTCGTCTTCCCCTGCGATGTCGGGGATCGTCTCGCGATGAGGTTGGGCGATGGCGGATTGAGGCTTCCGTGGGGCGTGCTTGGTGACGGATTTTCCGAATGCCTTTTCCACTGCCGTTCCACGTGCCTTGAAGTGGTTGCCCCTCTTTGAGTCGAGCACCTGTGCGATAGTGAGCGCGTTGCGGTTCTCCCGGGTCATGGCGGCGGGTTGGGGGTCGGGCCAGTCGCCTTGGATCCGTTCGTTGAGGAGGGCGAAAGCGTACCAGCACGCAAAGGTCCATGAGCTTGGTGTGTGGCGCTGGTCTTGGTCTTGTCCGTCGGGGGAGAAGATGAGCATGGCCCCGATGCCACAGTTGCGGTTGATGCGGGCAAGGTGCTCCTTCTTGTCGCGATCCGGAAGGCTCTCGAGCTTGCCGAGGATTCTCTTCGTTACGGCTTCGTAGTATCCGCCTGGCGGGACCTGATTCGCAGTGTCGGGTTGGGGCCCTGCCTCCCGCCGCTTGTTGCGCTCTTCGGCCGCGCGGCGCGCTTCCTCCGCCGCGTGTGGGGCATAGGATTTCCAGATCGGGAAGCGCAGTCCGCCCCGGCTCTCGGGAAGTTCGAGCTCGTCGCGGAGCGTGGGGTTGGTCAGCCAGCAATGAGCATGTATGTTCTGGCGCAGTAGCGCTTCGGTGGCCGTGTCCAGGGGGTCCCATACTTCAGGGGGAAGTCTCCCGCCCCAGATGGTGGCGAGCCAGTGGGCCTTGGGGAAGACCCATTGGCGTGTCAGGTGTAGGGCCACGTCTGGGTGGATGGTTGATGAGGGGGATTCGCGGAGCTTGTTCACCTGCTGGGCAAAATCGGCGATCCTGGCTTGGATCGCTGCTCGCAGGGCTTCTCCGTTGAAGCCTACGGGGAACCCGAGGATCGTGTCTACCGGTGTTACCCGGAAGCCCATGGGGTCGAAGAAGACCTCGGCAATCGAGTGGTTCCAGCCGCGTCCAGGGCCCGTCTGAAGAGCGCCCTCGCAGCCGGCGGTCGGGGCGATCGCTGTGCACTTCGCGAGGTTGAGCTGTAGACCAACGTCCTCCATGGCCACACGGAGGTAGTGGGACAGAATCAGGGTGAGGAGGGCGAGCCCGGAGATGGATACATCGTCCTGATAAGCGCAAATGCGGATAAAACCCGCGTTGTGGAGGCGCCCCCATGCTTGGGTGTCGTCGCCCTGGGTCGGTGAGGCGTGCCCCCCGGCCGCTGGGGCTTGGTCGAGCGCGGCCCTGATCTGGCGGAGGATATTGCTGTCGGGGCAGGCGGCGTGTGCTCGTAGGCGCCATTTCTTCTTGTCGGCCTTGCCGGGAGCGATCAGGTTCCAGATTGCCGAGGTTAGGGGGTCGCTGTGATCGAGCCCCCCGAAAATCGCCTTGTCGTTCGGGAGGTGCCGGCGTAGAAAAATTAGTGTCTTGGCCTTTGCATCGTCCATGGCGATCGACAGGAGACCGCAGAAGGCCATCGCGAGGTCTGCGCGGCCCTGGCCTCCTCCCTGTTGCGGGGCTGGAGCGCAGCGGGGGTCGTCTCCTTCGCCGTCGCCTCGTATGGGCATCTCCCCAGTACAGGCTGCGCCCGTGGCGCGGGCGGAGTGGAGGATGGCGTGCGCGACCGCGGTCTCGCGCGCCGGGCCCTGGTCCTTCACGCCTTCGAGGAAACGACGAAGTCCCCTGATCCAGAAGATGCGCTCGCCGGTACTGTGCGCGTTCCGAGAGTCGATGGTGATCACCGCTGCGGCTTGCCTGAGGGCGGACATCATGTGGGTGGCTTCTAGGATTTGGGTGACGGGTGTGTGCGTCTGGGAGAGTCCCCATTGATTTCCTTCCTCGAGTTGTTCCCGGATCGCATCGATGGCCTTGCGGGTCGCGCCTTGCATGACACATCTCGCGAAAACGCAGGAGACGGCGATGGGCCGCATCTGGCGAGGGCGTGCGGAGCTCCCCCCTTTGTCCAAGAGCATGAGGTTCGCCCCAAGTGGTATCCCTGCCGCCTCCGGGGTGCGGGCGTCGGTGATGCATTTCGAGATGGCCAGTGCCAGGGTGATGGCGTCGTCCTCACAAGTCCTCGTCATGTGCCGGATCGCGTGGCCCTTGAGGCCGTCGGGGCCGGCGCCAGCATTGTGCGGTGCGTGTAGGAGCGCATGGAGGAGGTTTCCTCGTAGATTCTCGTTGTGCGATGCGTCCTTGCTTAGCATGTCAACCGCGTCCTTCGCTAGGTCTTCGCATTCCGTCGCCAGGTCTGTTGCGCTGTGGTCTGCTCTGCGCGGGGGGAAGAGACTCTTGACGCTTCCGAACTCCTCGTCCGAGATTCCCTCGCATTGGCGCTGCGGGGGCTTCCCGTTTAGAGCGCACTTCGCGAGGGTCTTGAAACCCTGGGTCACGAGCGTGATAGGGCAGCTGCTGGCGGTTTTGCTCTGGGCGCGCTTCGCTCCCTTTTCGCCGTTGTAGAACTTCTTGGCAAGGGACCGCGTAATGGTTAGTGTGGCTTTGGGGTAGGCTCGGAGCTGCTGCCATAGGTGGGCGAATTCGTGGAGGCTCGCGAAGCGCTTCTTCGCGCCTGACCTGTGTGCCAAGGAGCGCCAACACAGGTCAATAAACCGCAAAGCCAGCCGTTCGTGTCGGTATCGGAGAATTCGGTGCGGGGCGTCGGGCGACTCCGCTTTCCGGACACGCTCAAGCGCGTGTGCGTTCCGCTGCAGTCAGGATCTCTTGCATGTTGAGTAGACTTGAGGGCTCACCGT
>CAZBNX010000151.1:0-3180 GCA_964493255.1 uncultured Pseudomonas sp. | reverse complement strand
CCATTTTTTCCGCATGAAAACGACGGTTATGCACCGTCACATAGCCGCGCTCTTGGATGGTTGAAATAATGGCCGCATAGGTAGACGGGCGACCGATGCCGCGCTTTTCCAATTCCTTAACCAAACTGGCTTCCGAGAACCGCGCGGGCGGCTTAGTGAAATGCTGGCTGGGTTCCAGCGCCAGCAAGCGCAACGCTTCACCCTCGCGCATATCCGGCAGCACATCATCTTCACCGGCTTTGCCTTGCGCGGGCTGCACACGGGTAAAGCCATCAAATTTGAGAATCCGACCACGCGCACGCAACTCAAACTCACCCGCCTGCACGCTGACGCTGGTGGAAAGGTACTGCGCGGGCGGCATTTGGCAGGCCACAAATTGCCGCCAAATCAGCTCATATAAACGCTCGGCATCACGCTCCATACCGGACAACTGCGTCGGGCGGCATTGCACATCCGAAGGGCGAATCGCTTCGTGCGCTTCTTGCGCGCCTTCTTTGCTGCTGTACAGGTTGGGCTTTTCAGGTAAATAGGCCGCGCCAAATTCCGCCTCGATGAAACCGCGCGCCATGCTCAACGCATCTTGAGACAGGTTGGTCGAATCGGTACGCATGTAAGTGATGTAGCCCGCTTCATACAAACGCTGCGCCATCATCATGGTTTTTTTCACGCCGAAACCAAGGCGCGTGCTGGCAGCTTGCTGCAACGTGGACGTAATAAACGGCGCACTGGGGCGGGTGCTGGTGGGCTTATCTTCGCGTTTAACCACTTGATAAGCCGAAGATTTCAGCGCCGCAACGGCGGCCATCGCATGCGCTTCGTTCAGCGGGCGGAACGCTTCGCCGCCCTGACGCGCGACTTCAAATCGCACCTGACCGCTCGCCGCCGCTAAATTGGCGTGAACCTCCCAAAACTCTTCAGGAATGAACGCGCGGATTTCTTTTTCACGCTCAACGATGAGCTTGACCGCCACCGATTGCACACGCCCTGCCGACAAACCGCGTGCAATTTTCTGCCACAACAACGGCGACACCATATAGCCGACCACGCGGTCTAAGAAACGGCGCGCTTGCTGGGCGTTGACGCGGTTGATGTCTAGCTCACCGGGATGGGCGAAGGCTTCCTGAATAGCTTTCTTGGTAATTTCGTTAAAAACCACGCGCTTATAACGACTTTCGTCGCCGCCAATCGCTTCACGCAAATGCCACGCGATGGCCTCGCCTTCGCGGTCAAGGTCGGTGGCGAGATAAATGGTGTCGGCTTCTTGCGCCAA
The DNA here is from genome assembly GCA_964493255.1 of uncultured Pseudomonas sp. Lineage (GTDB taxonomy): Bacteria > Pseudomonadota > Gammaproteobacteria > Pseudomonadales > Pseudomonadaceae > Geopseudomonas. The sequence goes on along the minus strand of CAZBNX010000151.1, from coordinate 1,910 downwards.
GCGGCGCAGCTCTTCAATCACCTTTTCTTTGCCGGGCAGAATTTCATAGTGCGCTTGCCAGTCGTTTTCGGGGTCTACGCCCATACGCGCAAATAATTGACGGCGCGCCTTTTGTTTCGGCGACAACCCCGACGCATCCGCCGCCGCTTTGCCGCGCTTTACCGGCTCTTTGCCGTCTTTATTGACTGTGCCGCTGGTGGGCAAGTCTCGGATGTGACCAATGCTCGACTTCACCACGTACTGACTGCCCAAGTACTTATTGATGGTTTTAGCCTTAGCTGGCGATTCCACGATGACCAGAGATTTGCCCATGAGCCGGAACGTCCTAAAAGAATTCAAAGAGGCGCCGTTAAACAAGCGGCGGAAAAGCGCCGCAGACGGCACGGTCGCGCGGCGCTATATATAGGTGCATGCGCGCATAGGTCAAGCTGACTCACAGACGCTCTAGCACCGTTGCAATGCCTTGACCAAAGCCAATGCACAGGCTGGCAAGGCCAAACGTCGCTTCTTTTTGACGCATGACATTCAGCAACGTGCCTGTAATCCGCGCCCCCGAAGCGCCCAGTGGGTGCCCCAATGCAATCGCGCCACCCCACAAATTTACCTTGTCATCCAGTGCATCCAGCAACTGCAAATCGTTCAAAACGGGCAGCGTTTGCGCGGCAAAGGCTTCATTTATTTCCACGCAATCCATCTCCGCCATCGAAAGCCCTGCCCGCGCTAAGGCTTTTCGGCTGGCCGGAACGGGGCCGTAACCCATTAAACTCGGCTCGACCCCAACTACCGCCATGGCGCGCACCTTGGCCAGCGGAACCATACCCCACGCCCGCGCCCGCTCGGCACTCACTACCAATAAACCTGCCGCGCCATCACTCACCTGTGACGCATTGCCTGCCGTAATGCGGCCCCGTTCAGCATCAAACACGGGGCGCAATGTGGCCAACTGTGCCACCTCTGTGTGGGGACGTAAGGTTTCGTCACGCTGAATCAAACACGGCTCACCCGCAGCATCGTGCCCCGCTACTGCGATGATTTCTCGGGAAAAATAGCCTTCGTCTGCCGCCAAACACGCGCGTTGTTGTGAGCGCGCTGCAAAGGCATCTTGAGCTTCACGGCTGACGTTATGGAGGCGCGCTAACTTTTCTGCCGTTAGCCCCATGGAGACCGCTTCAGGGCCTATTTTTTCGGGCAAAGCCGGGTGAAGGTCGAAGCCGTGCAGCATGTCGATATGGCCCATGTGTTCCACGCCACCGACCAAAAATACATCGCCCTGCCCGCTTTGAATCGCCTGCGCCGCACTGTGCAACGCCGCCATGGATGAACCACACAGCCGGTTAATCGTTTGCGCGCCAACGCAGTACGGAATATCTGCCAACAACGCAGCCATCCGCGCCACATTCCAGCCTTGCTCGCCAATTTGGTTGACACATCCCCATAACACATCATCCAGTTCGGCGGGGTCGAGGGTGGGATTACGCACCAAAAGCGCACGCATCACGTCAGCCGACAAATCCTCCGCACGCCGATGACGAAAACAGCCGCCGCGTGAACGTCCCATTGGGGTGCGTACTGCATCAATAATGACGGCATCTCTGGGGTTCAAGGGCATTTTGGCTCCGCGCTGCGTGGTGTTAGGTGAAAAAAATGGCACCTTCTGGCAATCCATTGCACCTTGTCAATTCAGCCCATCGGGTGGGTGGGCGTTAGACAGAAAGCGTGTCATCGTGACACCACCTAGCCCTAAACGGAGGTTTCCATGATTTATAAACATCTGTTGGTCGCCATTGATATGGCCGACGATTGCAATTTCGTACTAGGCCGCGCCACGGCGTTAGCCCGCCATTGCCAAGCGCCTTTGTCGGTCGTGCATGTATTGGAGCCGTTGACGCTGGCCTTTGGTAGCGACGTGC
>CAZBNX010000150.1:0-3220 GCA_964493255.1 uncultured Pseudomonas sp. | reverse complement strand
CCCAAACCCCAAACCCCAAACCCCAGATCTAGCTCAACATAATAAACTTTGAAAGCCCCATCAAACATTATAACCCTCCCCCAGTCAAAAAAACCCAAGGAAACCAACTTTGCAAAGTTTTTATAGGTCCGCGGCCCGAACTATAAAAAGTATGTCGGAAATCGTGAAAGCTACTGTTGAATGCACTCAATCCAGTGTGGGAGGCCGGGAGTCCGCCGTGTTGGACAACCCCGCTGTATCTGAGTTCCTTGAAAGTATTGAGCTGATCGGCTCGAATCTTTGGGGACTCTTCTCCAGCGCCCCACTGTCCACCCAGGCCTCGTCTTTCCTCAAAATCGGGACGGAATCCTACACTTTCCGCCATCAACTGATTTCCCTGCTCAAATCCTCTGAAATTGAACAGCTCCTCGCTCTCGTAAACGCCGCCGAGCCGCGAATGCTCGATCACGTCGGCGTCGACTTCTTCTACAACATCGCGAAGAAGCTCAACAAGGCCTTCTCCATCGAGAAGTACTCGCAGCTGATGCGACCCATCCTCAAGTTCTACGGCTACAACTCCACCTTCATCAAGATCTACCACTCGGGCGAGAGGGACGCCCAGGAGGTGGAGACGCTCGCCAAGTTCGTGAGAGAGTGGACCACGGAGGAGGACCCCCTCGGCAAGGCGTCGCGGCAGTTTCTAGCAAAGCTGCTCCTCTTCGGCATCGAAAAGTTCATTCAGCAAGGAAAATTCGAAGAGAGCTCTTCTCTTCTGCTCAAAGGAGCCGCTGACATCAAAGCGAGCGAGATGGTCGATAGCCAGAAGGCGCTCTCGAAGGCACTCTTCGCTCAGTTACAGGTTCTTTTGGCCAAAGGAGAGGAAGAAGCCCCCCTCAAGAACACGATCCTCGTTTTTAGGACCGCCGGCTTCGAGTTCAACGTGTTCATTTTCAACAAGATTCTTGATCTGATCAGCAAGCATACGCAGAACAGCGAGATTGACGGGTTCATCCTCGGGACCATGGCTGAGCTGAACATCACTCCCAACCTCGTCACCTACAACACGATCATGGATCATCTTTGCGCTCGCGGTCATTTTCCTCGCGCTTACGCGCTCTTTGAATCGCTGGGGTCGAAGGGCGTCGAGCCCGACAATTTCACGTTCTCGATTCTGATCAAGGGAATCAAGAACATGAAAGACTCCAACGTCGAAACTGCTGATAAATTTCTCGAAATGTACCAGCAGATGTTCGAGTATAAGGATATTATCATATATAACAGTGTGATTGATGTCTACATTTCCTTCGGATACATCGATAAGGCTCACGCCATCTACGAAAAAATGACTCAACTTGAAGTCGTGCCCGACCAAATCACCTTTAACACCTTGATTAAAGGCACTTGCAAGATGAAAGACTTCGAACACGCAGTTCAGTATTTCCATGACATGAAAAAGTTTTTGTTGAGACCCAACAGAATCACTTACAACTCTCTCATGGACTTGGCTGTCAAGATCCAAGACATGTCGAAAGCCCTCTACTTCGTTGAACAAATGCAGGCAGATGAAATCTCGCCTGACGGATACACCTATTCCATTTTGCTCAACGGCCTCAAGCTGAACAATTCTTCCAAAGCTCTGGTTGAAGCTTCTTTGTCCAATATTCTGAGGGTCATTGAGACAAACGAAATCAAAGTTGATGAAGTTTTCTTCAACTCGATTCTTGATGTTTGCAGCAAGTATGAATTCTATGACAAGCTCAAATTCTTCTATGGCTTAATGAAGCAAAAGAAGGTTGCTGAAAGCGCTGTGACCTACGGAATTCTAATCAAATCCTTCGGAAAAATCGGTGACTTCGATTCCGCATATGCAGTTTTCGACAAAATGATCAAAAGCAACATGCCTCTCAACGAAATAACCTATGGGTGCATCCTCGATGCTTGCTCGAAGACAGGTAACATGAACGATGCAGTCAAGATCTACGACAGCTTGAAGAACTCAAAAATGAATCTCAACTCCATCGTCTTTACTACCATCATGAAAGGTTTCTTGAAGACTGACCAGTACGACGAAGCTCTGGCCTTCTTTGAATCGATCAAATGCCACAAAAATCTGACTGGCATGTTGATCACTTTCAACTGTGCTCTTGATTGCTTCGTCAGAAAGGGCGACATCCCCAGTGCCATCAAGCTTTTCAAGGAAATCGACTCCACCTTTGGAGCAGATCTTGTCAGCTACAGCACAATCATCAAAGGAATCTGCTCAGGCCCCAACAAGGTCGATGCCCTCGAATATGTCAAGAAAATGTTGAACACTCCAATCGAATCTGACATTTCAGTGGTCAACCTGTTCCTGGACTCTTGCGCGAACCAGCAGGACTTCAAACTCGCCATCTCTGCTTATCAGTACGTCATGGGCAAAAACATTGTTCCCAACGAGATCACATTCGGTGTGATGATCAAAGTTTTCGGCTACTCGAGGGAAATTCACAAGGCCTTCGATCTTTTGGATCTAATGAGTGTCTATAAGATCAATCCTTCCATCGTTATCTACACCAACCTGATTCACATCTCCTTCTACAACAAAAACCCGAAGAAGGCCGAAACAGCTTTCGCCATCTACAAGAAGGGTGGCGCCAGAGGAGACAAGCTCATGTATTCGAAGCTGATCGATGGGCTTCTTCGCTACTCTGAGCTCAGTCGAGTGATCAAGTACCTCGATGAAGCAATCAGAGACGAATGCTCTTTGAGGCCTGACTCCTTCCAGAAACTCAAAGAAGCCGGAAAGGGCAACCCTGCCATTGAAACTAGGCTTGCCCAGTTGGCAGCCTTTGAAAAGAATGATAAGAACTCAAAGATGACTGCCAATAAAGATCGATTCAAGAACAACTACACTCAAGAGAACACAAAGAAGTTCAAGCAATTGATTAGAGAAGAGCAAAGCAAGAATCCGATCGAAAATTCTAAGCCGAAGAGGAACAAAAGCAAAGAATTGGACATCAAAGATGCGCCGATTTTGAGACTTTCTGCTGAAAAGCAGGTGAATCCGGTCCAAAACGGTGAGCCCAAAAAAGAGCCGGAGACAAAGAAGCCTCTTGTGATGTTCAACTTCCGAAAGAGAATTATGCAATAATTTTTTCGATTCTCTAAAGAGGTTTTAACATTTATTTCTGTGTCTTATGATTTCGATTTTTGCTTTTTTTCTTTTATTTTGATTACGGGGTTTGGGGTTTGGGGTTTGGGG
>CAZBNX010000149.1:0-3234 GCA_964493255.1 uncultured Pseudomonas sp. | reverse complement strand
CTCCTTTGCAAAAGGAGGGGCCGGGGGAGGATTTGCTGTAAGAATCCCCCCTCAAATCCCCCCTTTTTCAAAGGGGGGAAGCCACAAACACCACGCCCTTGCTGTTCACACTTGCTTTGGCAAACGATACAGCCACGCAATGACCAATGAAGCCGCCACCAGCAACACTACGGGCACCGTGTGTAAATCAGCGCAGCGCCCTAACGCCGCTATCCATGCGGGCAGTACCGCGCCCCATAACCCTTTGAATTGGGCTTCGGACAGCGGTTGCCACGCCGGTAATTCGTCGTTGGTATTGCGGACGCGCGCCAAGGCCACGAGCGCCAATTTGTATTGTCGAAACAGCGGCAAGCTGACAAACATGCTCAACAGTGCCACCACAAACAGCGGCATTGCGAAATCACTGGGCAGTGGCGATTCAGCCAAATCCATGGGTGCCAGCGCCGACAGCGGCAATAGGGCAACCAATTGCAGCCCCAGCCAGCGCATGTTGAACAGCGGGCGATACGTTGGGGACAAACTCATTCGATTTCTCCTTGATGCACTTGGCCGAGTAGATGGCCCAACTTGCTGGCTTTGGTCGCTAAATAGTGGCGATTGTGCGGGTTTACGCCGGGATTGTGTGGCACGCGCTCTGCCAGTTGAATGCCGTAGGTTTCAAGGGCTTGCAGTTTGCGCGGATTGTTCGTCATTAATTTAAGTTGTTGAATACCAAGGTAATCAAGCATCGGGCGGCACATGCTGTATTCGCGTTGGTCGGCGGCAAAACCGAGGCGTTCGTTGGCTTCTACCGTGTCTGCGCCTTGGTCTTGCAGCGCGTAAGCACGGATTTTATTCAGCAAACCAATACCGCGCCCTTCTTGGCGCAGGTACAGCAACACGCCCCGCCCTTCGGTGGCAATCGCACGCAGCGCGGCTTCTAATTGTGCGCCGCAGTCGCAGCGTTGGCTAAAGAGCGCGTCACCGGTGAGGCATTCCGAGTGCAGGCGGCCTAGCACGGGTTGGCCGTCAGCAACATCGCCCATCGTCAGCGCGACGTGTTCTTTACCCGTCGCTTCATCAAGAAAACCGTGCATGGTGAACAGACCAAACGGCGTAGGCAGCTTAGAAGCAGCAACAAAAACGACAGACACCGGAACACTCCTACAAGGAATAAAAGCGGATAGCGGGCGGCGGATAGTATAACAATTCACCCCCCGAACACCGTCAGGCGCTTAACGGTTAGGTTTTGGGGTGGATTTTTTGGCACGCGGTTTTTCGCCAAATTTAGGCACTTGGCGCACGGCTTTCACCTTGGGCGCGTCGCTATCAACCCAACGGCCTAGCGGTTTGTCGGTTTTGGAAGCTGCACCCTCGAACGATTTAGGCGCTTTCGGTTTTTTGGGTTTTTTCAGAATTTGCCCATCGCGACTGGTGACGGGTACGCGGTGGTCGGGGATGAAATCGGGTTCGTCTTTGCGCGCTAGAACGTGGCCGAGCAGCGTTTCAATGGCGGCCAACAGCTCCACTTCATCCGCGCATACCAACGACAGCGCCTCGCCGCTGGCGCCTGCGCGTCCGGTTCGGCCAATGCGGTGAACGTAATCCTCCGCCACAATCGGCAAATCAAAATTGACGACTAACGGCAAATCATCAATATCCAAACCGCGCGCCGCCACGTCGGTAGCGACCAAAATTTGCACCTCGTTGGCTTTGAAACGTGCCAGCGCCCGCAAGCGAGCGGGTTGGGGTTTGTCGCCGTGAATGGCATCAGCATTGATACCAGCGGCTAATAATTCCTCAACCAGTTGGTCAACGCCTTTGCGGGTTTTGGCGAAAACTAGCACCTGCCCCCAACGTCGGGCGCGCAATAAATGCAGAAACAGCGCGCTTTTGCGCTTCTTATCGACGGGAATCAGCGATTGTTTGACGGTCTTGGCGGCACTGTTACGCGGCGCGACTTCAATCGACAGTGGGTCGCGTAACAGCAAGCGCGCCATCTCTCGAATGCTGTCGGAGAAGGTCGCCGAAAACAGTAACGTTTGCCGACGTTGCGGCAATATCACGAATAATTCATTTAATTCGCGGGAGAAACCCAAATCCAACATGCGGTCGGCTTCGTCTAAAACGAGGGCTTGGATTTGGGAAAATTTCACGGCATTTTGCCGATACAAATCCAACAAACGCCCCGGCGTGGCGACCAGCACATCCACGCCGCGCCGTAATTTCATCATCTGTGGATTGATGCTCACGCCGCCATACACGGCATAGGTTCGCAGCGGTAGATGTTGGCCGTACTGGCGCAAACTGTCGTGTACTTGCTCCGCCAATTCGCGCGTCGGGACAAGCACCAGCGCCCGCACGGAGTTGGCGGCTACTGGTGCGCCTTCCATTGTTAAGCGTTGCAACAGCGGCAACGCAAAGCCCGCTGTTTTGCCGGTGCCCGTTTGTGCCGCCGCCAATAAATCGCGGCCTTTTAACACCGCTGGAATGGCCTGCGTTTGCACAGGTGTTGGGGTTTGATAATTAAGGTCAGTGAGGGCGCGTAACAGCGGCTCGATGAGACCGAGGGAAGCAAACGTCATGGAAGGGCATCCGGCATAAAAAAGACGCGCAGTCTACCTGTTATAACCCCCCCCGCCCTAACGCCAGACCACCCCGCCCTACCACCCCGCCCTAACGGGCACCCCTCCAAGGGAGGGGAATGAGAGCGGAAGGTGTGTTTTCCAATTCCCCTCCTTGGGAGGGGTGTCGGCGCAGCCGACGGGGTGGTTGACGCTGTGTGAGAGGAGAAGACCACCCCGCCCTAACGGGCACCCCTCCAAGGGAGGGGAATGAGAGCGGAAGGTGTGTTTTCCAATTCCCCTCCTTAGGAGGGGTGTCGGCGCAGCCGACGGGGTGGTTGACGCGGTGCGAGAGAAGACCACCCCGCCCTAACGGGCACCTCTCCAAGGGAGGGGAATGAAAGCGGAAGGTGTGTTTTCCAATTCCCCTCCTTAGGAGGGGTGTCGGCGGAGCCGACGGGGTGGTTTATAAAGGTAGCCGACGAGGTGGTTTATAAAGAAAGCACCCGAATAACCAACCACGCGCCAATGCCTGCCAGTACGTCGTCCAGCATGATGCCCACGCCGCCGTGAACATGGCGGTCAATCCAGCGAATTGGCCACGGTTTGAGGATGTCGAACACGCGAAATGCCACGAACGCCGCCACCCACCAGCCCCAGCCGTTAGGCAGCAACCAGCAGGTTATCCAAA
>CAZBNX010000148.1:0-3258 GCA_964493255.1 uncultured Pseudomonas sp. | reverse complement strand
CGCGCAAATAAACGCATGTCTTTTTCAGCGTCAGGGTTGCCGGTTGTCAGCAATTTTTCGCCGTAGAAAATGGAGTTAGCGCCCGCGAAGAAGGCCAAGGATTGCATTTGCTCGTTCATCTGCTCGCGTCCAGCAGACAGGCGTACATGCGATTTCGGCATCAAAATACGCGCCACCGCCAACGTGCGAATAAAGTCAAACGAATCAACATCTTCGACGTTTTCCAACGGCGTGCCCGCTACTTTCACCAGCATATTAATAGGCACTGATTCGGGGTGTTCCGGCAAATTAGCCAGTTGAATCAACAAGCCAAGGCGGTCATCTAATGATTCGCCCATACCCAAAATGCCACCGGAGCAAATTTTCATGCCCGCGTCACGCACATACGAAAGGGTTTTCAAGCGGTCGGCATAGGTGCGCGTGGTGATGATATTGCCGTAAAACTCCGGCGAGGTATCGAGGTTATGGTTGTAGTAATCCAAGCCCGCATCGGCCAGCGCCATGGTTTGCTCTTCGCTGAGGGTGCCCAGCGTCATGCAGGTTTCCAGCCCTAAGGCTTTAACGCCTTTGACCATTTCCAGCACATAGGGCATGTCTTTGGCGCTGGGGTGTTTCCATGCGGCACCCATGCAAAAACGGGTCGAACCAATCGCCTTGGCCTCGGCGGCAGCGTTCAACACCTTTTGCACTTCCATCAGCTTTTCTTTATCTAAGCCGGTGTTGTAGTGCCCGGATTGCGGACAGTATTTGCAATCTTCAGGGCAAGCGCCGGTTTTAATCGACAGCAAGGTCGATACTTGCACTTCATTCGGGTTGAAGTGTTGACGATGCACCGTTTGCGCTTGGAACAGCAGGTCATTGAACGGCTGATTAAACAGTGCGCGGACCTCGTCGAGGGTCCAGTTGTGACGCAGGTCGGCATTGGCAGACATAACGCAAAATCCTGAGTGAAGGGCTGCTAGAGTCAAAACAGAGTACGCATCTTGGTAATTCGCCGCGATGCTGTCAACTGAGAGGGATTTCATGGTTTACCAATGGCGAACAAGCATTCGGCGTTTCTGGCATGGGATGCGTGAAAATAGGCATTTCTGCGCGCTATGCGCCCAACGCGCCGACACACCTCACCCTCTATGCAGCGCCTGCCAGCAGGATATGCCGTGGCTCGGTCACGCCTGCGAATGCTGCGCCGAACCTATTTCACCGGCGCAAACACGCTGCCCGCGCTGCCAATTACACACGCCCGCGTTTCAGCGCGTACTGACGCCGTACCGTTATGCGTTCCCCATTAATCGGCTGATTGTGCGATTTAAGCATCATCAACAACGGGCCGAAGGGCGTCTATTAGCGCAATGGCTGGCCGAACACCTCAAACACTGCCAAGACGAAGGACAGCCACTCGCGCAACAACTCTTGCCGGTGCCGATTTCCGCGCAGCGATTGCGGCAACGCGGCTTTAATCAAACGGAATGGCTGGCGCAATGGCTCGGAAAATCGCTGCAATTACCCGTCAATTCGCACCTGTTGCAGCGCGTTCGACACAGCGCCGCCCAACAAACCCTCGACGCCGCCGCGCGCCGCAGCAATTTATTAGATGCCTTTCAGCTCACTGATGCACACGCCATTCAAGGGCAACACCTTGCCCTCGTGGATGACGTACTCACCACCGGCGCGACAGCAGAAGTGCTCGCACAACTGTTATTGACACAGGGGGCGTCGCGGGTGGATGTGTATTGCATCGCTCGAACACCGCCTAAAACAACGCTTTCTAACTTGCCATAAATCGTTTTTTTGTCGTTACTATTCAGCCCCAACGTGCCCCTTTGCGGTGTGCTTTAGCCCATGTCAAGGATGCAAATGTGACTTTTTTCACAAAAAATCGCCCTCATACCCGACGCGCATCCCCTTTTTTACTGGGGTTGGGATTGTTGCTGTGTGCGCTAAGCAGCCACGTTGGGGCGGCTGAATCCGTTAAATTACAACTGAAATGGCTGCACCAATTTCAATTTGCGGGTTATTACGCGGCGCTTGAAAAGGGCTTTTTTGCGGAAGAAGGATTAGATGTCACGCTCATTGAGCGCGGCAATCAAACGCCAGTCGAATTATTAACGAACGGCACCGTAGAATATGCGGTCGCAGATTCTGTTACGTTTCTTTATCAATTATCTGGCATAGGCGTGCAAGTTGTAGCGCCTATTTTCCAAAAATCGCCTAATGTTTTAATTACCCGCACCGCCTCCAATCTAAAAACCCCCAAAGACCTCATTGGCCGACGCATAACACTCTATGCACACGATGCGGATGGTTTGCCTATTATGCTCATGCTGGCCGAGCAAGGGGTTATGAGCGGTGGATTTATTCGCAAAACCGCCTCAGGTGATTACGGCACACTGCCACGCAATGAAACGGACGCTATTCATGGCTATGCAGGCAATGAGCCTTATTTATTTGAAAAAAATGGTACGCCGGTACAACTTATTAGACCCGAATCGTATGGCATCAATATCTATGGTGACATGCTCATTACCTCGAACCGTGAGCAACTAGAACACCCAATGCGCGTGGATGCCATGCGTCGGGCTGTTCTAAAAGGCTGGAATTATGCCCTTAACCATAAAGAAGAAATTGCAAAGCTCATCCTAAATAAATACAGCCAAAGAAAACCACTGGATGCACTTTTGCATGAAGCAAACAGCATAGAGCAAGCCACTAACAGAGCAGAAATACCATTAGGTTATTTAGACAGTGGGCGCGTCGATTACATTAAAAGTTTACTTAAAAAACACAATTTGCCCAGTCAGTCAGTCAGTCAGTCAGTCAGTCAGTCAGTCAGTCAGTCAGTCAGTCAGATTATACAACTTTTTTCTATAAAAAACAAAATGTTGGCTTGATTTTAAATGCAGAAGAAGCCCATTTTCTGCAAGAGCATCCTATTATTAAAGTAGCCATAGACCCTAATTGGTATCCTTTAGAATTTGTTGATGAATATGGCCAAGCCTCTGGTATTTCTGCGGATTATTTGAAGAAATTAGAACAACTTTTAGGCATTAAATTAGAAGCAGAAATAGGTACTTCATGGCCCGAAGCCTTAGAAAAGGTGCGTAACCGCCAATTAGACATGATTGCAATGGCCGCACCCACGCCAGAGCGTTTGAATTATGTGAGCTTTACGAATCCCTATATACGCGCCCCCATGATTATCGTAACGCAAGATAATCAAGACTATATCGACGACATTAGTCGATTAAAAGGGCGCACCGT
>CAZBNX010000147.1:0-3321 GCA_964493255.1 uncultured Pseudomonas sp. | reverse complement strand
CCCAAACCCCAAACCCCAAACCCCAAACCCTCAAAAAAGAATATAGATTGCCAATCAATTCAACTCAAAACAAAAAGGAAAGAAATCAAATCACAATTGAGTTATTTAGAATTTTTTCACCTGCGTGGAAGCCGAAGAGCTCTGGAAAGTGGTGCTGCTGCTGGTCGTGGCTCCCCCTCCGATCGCTCCGGAAAGTCCGGTCAACGTGGTGGCTCCTCCGACCTTGCTCAAAGTGGTGGCTCCTCCAGCCTTGCTCAGAGTGCCAGCACCCACGAGCTGGTTGCCGCTCCACTGCTGGGTCGTCGAAGTCGTGGTGGTCTTGGCTCCGCCGAGCTGGGTGGCACCACCGAGGGTGGTCGCACCAGTGAGAGTCCGAGCTCCGCCGATGGCCGTGGTGCTGGAGGTCAGAGTCTTGCCCAAGGTGGAGGCTCCGCCATAGGTGGAAGTGCCTCCGAAGGAGAACTGGGTCGAGGACTGACCCAGCTGGGACTGGGTGTGCTGGATGCTGGTCTTGCTGACGATGGTGTCGATCTGCGAGGCAGCCTGCTTCATGCTCTCGATTAAAGCGTTGTTTTCGGCGATGAGGGTTCTGAGGTGGTTGCGGAGGGCCTCGGCTCTTGGGTCTCTGTTGATCACGGTTTCGGTTACGCGGGATCTGTTCACGGATTTCTTGTGAAGTCTCGATTTCTGCTCGGACAGGGACTTGAGGGTCATGTTGAGGTCCGAAAGACGAGCCTTGAGGCGGATATTTTCGTTTTCCTCAACTGAGCTGCCGGCTTGGCGGAACTGAGTGAACTCGGCCTGGAGCTGAGAAAACTGGTTTCTTAGTTGTCTGTTCTCGTTCTCTTGAGTCACAACTTCGCGACGTCTTGAATCAATTTCTCGGGCGAGTTCGGCATCTTCAACTTCGATAACCTCTTCTTGCTCATAGTATTTGCTATCGAATTCGTTCACTTCGGTCTCAATATTGAAAAATTCAACATTTTCAACCTGATTGACTTTGGCTTTCTGAACTTTTGTCACCAAAGGAACTTCAATTTGCTTTTCAACTGGAATCTCAACCAGTTTTTCAACAATCACTTCAACTTTCTTCTCGAGAACAGCGTCGACTGGAATTGGCTTTTCGATGACCTTTTCAACAGTTTTTATGTTTTCACGAGTTGTTTCCACAGCAAGCTCGACCGTTTTATCAATGTATTTAGCCTTTTCATTCAATCTTTCGATCTGAACTGGTCTTTCAAACACACTTTCAAGAGGGATTTCAATGAATTTGTTGACTTTCTTTTCAATCAAGTGTTCAACTGGTCTTTCGACGGTTTTTTCGATAATGAATTCGAAAGGAACTTCAACTTGTCTGATGACAGGAACAGTCTTTTTGACGAGTTTTTCATATGGGTGCTCAACAACTTTTTCGATTTGAATAGTGTTTTCAACGTACTCTTCTCTTGGAACCTCGATAACTTTTTCAACTGGGACAGGAACTTCCAGCAGCATTTCAACTGGCTTTTGAATAATGTGCTCGAAATAAACTGGCTTTTCAACAAGGTGCTCAACAGCGATCGGAATTTCCTTTTCCACAATTCTTTCCACTGGGATTGGCTTTTCGATGATATTTTCTCTGTAAATAGGTTTCTCAACAACAATATCGACGTTCTTGTGAATAACGTTTTCGACTGGAACCTCAACGATGTGCTCAATAATTTTTTCCCTGGGAACTGGTCTATCGATGACCATTGGCACTTTCTTTTCAACAATTCTTTCTCTTGGAACTTCAATAATTTTTTCTCTCTTGATTTCCCTAACTTTGTCAACAATGTTTTCAATGTAAACCGGCTTTTCGACAATTTTTTGCTTCTGTTCGTAAGTGATGGCAGTTGGAAGAACTTGAGCATCTCTGTAGTTGTGAACATCTTTTTCATCAACATCAATTACGTTTTCCTTGAAAGTCAAATTTTCTCTAATGACATCGTAAGGTTTTTGCACAACTCTTTCAACTTCTCTGTTGACAGTTTTTTTGATTTCAACAGGCTTTTCAATAATTCTTTCGAAGGGAATTTCGATCACCTGCTCAACAGGGATTTGAACGATTTTTTCAATTTCCTTTTCCATCTTGACTTCGATGATTTTTTCTCTTTCTATGGTTCTTTCAATAGGAATATCTATGATGACATCGTATCGGACATCCTTGATAACTTCAACGGGAACCGGAACTTCTCTAATAACTTCAATAACTTTTTGCTTCGTGACGTTCTCAACAGCGACTTCGCTTTTTTTGGTAGACCTGCTTTCACTCTTTCTTTCGTATTTCATCACTCTTTCGTTGACAACTCTGGTTTGTCCCTCAATGATGTGCTCTTCTTTAACATGAGCTTCTTTTTCTCGAACGTCGATAACTCTGTGCTGTCCTTCTCTGGTCTCAATCAATCTCGGAGCCAGTTCTCTTTCTGAAATCACATATCCTTCCGAGAATCCTTGTTCCCGAGAGAAATTGTAGTTTGTCAAAGCTCTGGTGGCCGAAGCTGTGCTGGCCTTTCCTCCATACGAGGTGCTGTAAGAGGTAGTCGAAGAGGAGGTAGTTTTTGTCGCTCCTCCGAGGGTTCCAGATCCACCGGCACCGGGAATGGGGCCGTATCCTTTGGCGCCAGCCAAAGTTCCAGCTCCTCCAGCTCCAGTAATTTGGGTGTATCCCGTAGCGCCAGACAGGGTGCCTTGCCCGCCGAAGCCGGGAATGCCTCCCGTTCCAGTGGCGCCAGACAGGGTGCCTTGCCCGCCGAAGCCGGGAATGCCTCCCTTTCCAGTGGCTCCAGACAAGGTGCCTTGTCCGCCGAAGCCTGGAATGCCTCCCTTTCCGGTGGCTCCAGACAAGGTGCCTTGTCCGCCGAAGCCGGGAATGCCTCCCTTGCCGGTGGCACCGGACAATGTGCCTTGTCCACCGAAGCCCGGAATCGCTCCTCCGGTGCTGCTGGAGTAGGAAGTCTGTTCAGAGGAGTAAGAGGATGTGGAGGTCACGCCGCCGGGGAGAGTGGTCGTCTTCTGAGAGGCACTGACAGAAGTGGTTTTCTGGCCGCCGGGGATGGCCTGAGTGGTGGTTTGGCTGGCAGTGAAGTTGCCGGGAACACCCTGGAAGTTCTGGCTGGTGATCACCTGCGAGCTCTGAAGGCCGGGGCGGGCACCAGGAGGCAGAGTTGCCGTTGCAAGAGTCTTCTGTTGAGACATACTTTATAAAAGCTCCCCTTTTTAAAATTTGAATTGACAAATTATAGATTCGTTTGAATTCTTGCAAAAGGATTTTTTCAGGGGTTTGGGGTTTGGGGTTTGGGG
>CAZBNX010000146.1:0-3328 GCA_964493255.1 uncultured Pseudomonas sp. | reverse complement strand
GTCACATGATAGTGAGGAAACGGTCTTCTACCCAGAGAACAATGAAGACCTGTTTGTGTCCGATTTCCATCAATGCTGGAGCACAAGCTCCGAGGCACATCGGATTGCTGCGGCTACACAGTCGTTCTCTGTCCCACGCGATGTCGACAACCAACCGTTCGATCTCGACAGTCTGAGCACACAACCGTCTGTTCGTGCATACTTTCATGGAGACATCTCTCAGCACCGCGTGAGCGGTCAAGTTGACCAGGCTCAGCACCGCGTGAGCGGTCGGGTTGACCAGGGTTACCTCACCGACGCTGAGGTAGATGATCTCGAGCATGCAATGCGAACAGCCAGTCGTCCAGTTCTTAAGAATCGTGCCCGCAAGGAAGCCTCGATCACAGATATTCGAAGGTATCGAGAGAAGTTCGATCAGGCCAAACGGGACGAGATCAAATCTTGGCTGGATAACGATGTGTTCGATCTTGTCGACTCGCGAAAGATGAACTGTCGCAACTATGTCACCGGTCGATGGGTGCTCACCATTAAGACCGATCAGAATGGGAACTTCTTGAAGTGCAAGGCCCGCTGGGTTCTTCGAGGTTTCCAGGACAAGCAGAAGAACGACCAGCAGACAGACTCACCAGCAGCCACTCGGCCAGGTTTCCGATTGGCTTGTCAGTTTGGTGCAAACCAAGGTCTCCCACTCTATCACATGGATCTCCAGACAGCATTCCTTCAGGGTGAGGCCTACGACGAGTCAAGAGATGTGGTGTGCCAGTTGCCCGCTGAGGCAGGTCATCCTCCGTACATTGTTGCTCGCCTCAAGAAACCAGCCTACGGCATGAACGACGCTCCCAGGCGATGGTGGAACATCGTTGACAGCGCGCTCCAGTCCTATGGCATGGTTCCCACACGCGCTGATCGATGCTGCTATGTTCTCTATGGCAAGCAGCACCGCGTGAGCGGTCAGGCGACAACTCGGAGTCAGACTGCACCGCGTGAGCGGTCAGACGGGCAGAACACCATCACACCGGAGGCCATTGACTACTTCCTCGATCCAGTGACAGGAAGTCCAGCCCATGGCCGAAGAGTACTCGGCGTCATCTGTCTGCATGTTGATGACCTCTTCATGATCGGAGATGAAGAGTTCGTCCGATTGGTCATGGCCCGGATCCGCAGAGACTTCCAAGTGGGCTCTGAGGCCCAGAACAATGTGGATTTCGTCGGTCAGAGGATCCGATGGCTATCCACAGGATCCGGCAAGGACCTCAAGCACTACATATGTGTCGACCAGAATAAAGCCATCGAAGAACTCACGGAGATACCCATTGAGAAAAACATGAAGGATGAGACGCCATGCAGTCCGAGCATGCACACATTGTTCCGAAGCGTCTTGGGACAACTGAACTGGCTCCAGTCGCGCACCCAGTTTCATCTCTGCTACAAGTTCTCCCGATGCGCGTCCGCATCGGCAGCTCCAACCATCGGAGATGTGCGCGCGCTAAACAAGGTGGTGCGCACTGCGCGGTCGAGCCCAGTCACACTCAACTTCTGGCCACTCCGTGGACCAACACGAATTGTGGGTTTCCCCGACGCCGCATACAGGAACAACTCGGACAAGACATCTCAGCGGGCACATGTTGTTTTCATCTGTGCACCGCGTGAGCGGTCAGAGAAACACACATGCGGGTCACTTGTCGATTTTGAGAGCCACAAAATCAACCGCACTGTTCTCTCGACCACAGTCTCGGAACTTTATGCCTTCATGAAGTGCTATGGCACATGTCAGTTCCTCCGTGGTCTCTGGATGGACATCTCAGGCACAGCCGCGGAGATACACATGCGGACTGATGCCAACAATCTGGTCACCACAGCTTCAACGACGCACCTACCCGAACAGAAGGAAACCATTCACATGATTCAGATGTTGCGAAAGGAGGCATGTTCTGGCTCGATTCATGACCTCGCACACATCCGAACAGCTCTATGTCTCTCTGATGCTTTAACCAAGAGTTCGGCGAAACCAGATGAGCTGATCGCCGCAGTCACAACAGGAGTCCTCAAGGAAGTTGACACTCATCCGAACTTCAGGACCCTGATCAAGCACAGAGCCTTCCTTCTGCAGTGGTGCTCATCTCATTTGCCGAGGAGTCCAAAAGCGATCCTCGGCACTCCCCTTCACTCGATGGACTGAGAAGTTCCACAGTCTCGCGTGAGCGAGCGGAACAGGATGGCTAAACCCGAAGATTTTTGCAATCTGGAAGGTCTCGAAGGTTTACCGAAATAGCGTCTGCGGCTTCCATGTGCGCGCAACCGCTTGTCGCCGCAGCCGCTCCCTTCGTGCATCCAGTGAGCTCCCTCTGCATACAGTGCATGCGCAGAGACGAGCATTTCCAATGTACAGAATCCTATCTGCAGCCATTTCAGCCCTCGAGTGCAGTGACCGGCAAAAGAACTCGAACAGCCAGACTCTCGCCAGGGCAAGGTGTGCGAATCACTCTGCTGGATACCTGCCGTCTGCAGGATAATCACAGGTCTGCACATTCTTGGTCTCGCGTGAGCGAGCTGAGTCTCCCTCTTCACAATCGCCCTCGATCGATGCCTCGTCCAGGCGGAAATCCTCGGAACCGAGGCACATCGCCACCAAGGCGGTACAGAGATGTCGGCCAGTACGATCAGTATCCGGATCGACTCCCGGTCGATTGGGCAGTCCAACAGGAGGCGAAGGACCTCTGGTCGAGCTTCTTCAATCTCTCGCCCGAACGGATGCAGGATCGCTACATGGGCCGCCTCCCTCCAAAGGCCACCTGGGACGACCACAGTGGCCCGCTCGTCAAGGCCTCCAAGTGGCTCAGCGCGGTAACGAGGCACACCGATCCCTCGTCCGGGTTGACATATGACGAGTCAGGCTGGTTCCGGGTCGAACAGATGTTTAAGGTCAAGAACCGGGAGTTCCTCAAGCACTTCCCGAACCCGAGGACCTTCGACTTTGTCATCTCCGAGAACCCCGGCAACCGCTTTGAGCTTTTCTGGTCGGAGACGAGCGGATACCTCGTTCGAGCCTTGGTGGGCCACTCGATGCCCGGCTTGGATCCCTCAAAGATTCTGAAGGAGATCCGATGCCGCGATCCGAGAGGCTTCGACTATGATATTCCGCGTGAGCGGATGTGTCGAGACGGAGGGCTGATCTACACAAATTGGGAGATGTGTGTTCATGGGACATCTCTCGAAGCGGCTCGCGAAATCATCAAGAAAGGACTCATCCCAGGTGGACCATTGGGGATTCGTCGAGCCGTCCATTTCGCAACTTCTCTCCCGAAATCGAAGTACTGCGAGATCTCAG
>CAZBNX010000145.1:0-3341 GCA_964493255.1 uncultured Pseudomonas sp. | reverse complement strand
GTCGATGAAACGGCTGAGTTTGATGGACGATTTGACGTGAGATAGGAGACGGATAGCACTGGTGTTATCCTGATGCAAAGAGAACGTCGATAGAAATGTTGAGCGAAGCGAATAACTGTTGGATCCAAAACGCCACATGCATGGAGTCGTTAACTGAAACGATTTCAGCCTCAGTGGAGGACTGAGCAATGCAAGTTTGCTTCTTGGACGAAGCAAAAACTAACGCAGAACCAAGGAAAATAGCCACACCTGAGTGACTTTTACGACTTGGATGGACGGCGTGGGATGCATCACAGTAGACGTTGAGGGTCGTGACATCGCCAGATGAGAATTGCAGTTGAAGGTCGGAGGTACGAGATAAATAACCGAGGAGTCGATAAAGTTTAGCTTCATCCTCTTGGGAGGGATGTCGAACGCGAGTGCTTAAAAAGGCCACTCCTGTAAGAAGATCTGGGCGAGCTCGCTTCGCCAAGTATAACAGCTTCGCCACGATAGTGTGGAATCGTTCGATGTCTGGTTGTGCAAGGGGAGGCGACGATTCATCGACAGTGAACAAGTTGGCAGAGTAAGGATTGTACCTGCCAGCATATCTGACATTTGCAAAAGTCAAGATTTCCTGCACATAATCCGTCATGGAGATCTTGGCAGATCGGGTCGATCGATCGAAGGAGATGTCCATACCAAGGTAACGTTGCGTGTCACCTGGATTGTGCTTGATGTTAGGGAATATCCTATGGAGAGTGGTGTTGGCAGAGTCAAGTTGAGTTGCAGTTGGAGCAAGCACCAGGAAGTCATCGACATACAGGAGAATGATCACGCCGTCTTTTGTGAAGACGCACGGATCGATGGGACTTTGAGTGTACCCATTTGTAATTAACAAATTGGACGCGTGATCATTCCATAACTTTGCCGATTCTACACAACCATATAAAGCACGTAACAATTTGACCACAATACACCCTTTGTAGTCAACATAAGCAGCATACTTCTTGGGATAAGCTTGTACTAAGCGAGCACTCACTTCCTTTGACAGACGCACGAATACGTTTAAAAAGGATGGCATCACTGCATTTAAAAACGCTGCAGTCACGTCATGTGTTGACATGAAGTATCCATTGTTAGCTGCGTACCCCAGCAGACTAAAGAGTGCAGTAAGGTTTACGGTGGGCGACGATGCATCGAAACCAGGTAATCGGATCTGCTTATGTCCTCCTGCAACCAGTCGTGCCTTGTAGATAGCAAGCTTGAGCTTTTCCTTTAGAAATAGCTTAGAAGGAAGGATGTGCTTCTGAATAGAAGTTGGGAGTTGAGATGCGATCACAGGTTCGAAAACATTGAGCGATTCCAGATTGTGAAGTTCCACGTCGATTGCCTGCTGTGTCTTGTTGGCATCGGCACGAGTGGCCTGCTGGATTGTCATGTTGTAGCAAGGGATCGTCGAGGTTGGATCGTACGCCAAGCTGAAGAGGGATCGGTTGCGAAGACGATAATCGGACTGGACCTTGGGACGATTGGCTGGGGGACGAGTTGGTGGCACATATGATCCTGAGCTAGACACTGATGATACTGATTGAGTATCATCGGCGTCATCAGTTGTCGTGTGTGACAACTGAGACGCCGGTGCTACTGCACCAGTATCGTCAGCATCACGAACACGAACATCAGAACGTTGATGACATACACTCTCGTCACTCGCACTCACGCAGTCATCAGCGGGAACTGATCGCAAGGTTGGAGGGACAGGTTGGGTGTCAGCTGTTGGAGGTGGAGGGGTCGCTGTGGCTGTATCTGGTCTGTGATCTTGTCTGGGAGATCTGGGATATGGAACCATTATGGATGCATCATCAATGCATGGCAACACGTCAAGCACATCAGCAAACAGCTGAGCATTGTGTTTTAAAGAGTTGATGGTCGAAATCATCGTCGGGGTGACAGGTAGGATAGTCCATCGGTCGGAGGTTGAAATCTGACCAGTTGCAAGGTTGAAGAACTTCCATCCACCACGATTGGAGTCAGTTGGGTAGAGTGCCAGTGCGTCGTAACTGCGAGGTCGGAGACTAGAGTCCATGGTTTGAGAAGCAAAAGGAACATGACAATAGGCTCCAAAGCGCAGGGACAAATCACGCTTGTAGTCTATTTTTCTCCCCAGAAGCAGTTCATAGGGAGGAGTTGGTGGAGTACTGGTGAGTCGAGGTTGCAAGTTGAGTCTGTTGGCAGCATTGATGACCAGATAGGGGATGAGCACCGTGGGGAGATAATATGGTAAGCCGTGCAATGTTGCACGTGCGGTCTCCTTGACACGGCGAATGCTGGACTCTGCTGTGGCCTGATGCTGACCAGGAGAGGAGTATTCGATTGAGATCCCGAGTGTTGAGAGATCAAGATCGCATTTGACCAGGGAACTCTCGCCATCTGCCCAGACTTGTTGAACTTTAAACCCGTTGCGATGATATTTGGCAAGGTGAGAGGTGATGCCCTTCTTGACCGATTGATAACTACGATCTGATAGTGGTGACACATATCGATATCCAAGTTCTCGAGACACTGACAAGAGGAACACAAAATCCTCGACATACATTAAATCAATGTACATGTTGATCGGAACCAATTGTCTAACCACTGACGTAGGTGGATACTCACTGGACGTGTGGTTTGTGGTCTTACCCTTGAGGAATGCAGGGTCGTGACCAAAGTGTCTGATGGCGTTGCGCACATCAGTTGTCGTCACAGGACAATTGATAAAGTCGCCATGTTGAAGGGCGGCGATCAGTCTGGTGTTGGAAGGGTATCCCAAAGAGGCCGATAGTTCGAGAGCCAACTTGGCGCGCTCTCTGGCCTGTTTGTGCAACGGCACGTCGGGATGGTCAGTCGAGGTCACGTTGCAACTGAAGTTGGTGTTTGTCTTGGTCTCCGCAACACAGTTTGAGTCTGGGGTACTGTCCAGCACCCGAGACATGATGCTGTCACATGCGCTATCATCGTCACATGGTGACTCCAGCTCTGCATCCTGTCCCGGGTCCTCGGACATTATCCCAGACTCAATCTGGGATAACACTTCGAACCGGTTGGAGGAAGAGAGTGGCACTCCTGTACTGAGGACAGGGAGGACAGCAGTTGTTGGAGGAGTGGGAATCATGTTGGAAGGGAATTGACATACGGCAGTATAGTCGACTGAACCATCAAAGATAACTGGTCCCAGGTCCGTGTGTGCTGTGAACATGAATCCATCAGCAGTGATGCGCATGCCAGACTTCAAGAGTCGAAAGTAACTGAGAACGTTGGTGGATACGAATGGACTGTAGTATACTGCCCCAAAGCCTGGAAGAATGCCGCATTGGTCG
>CAZBNX010000144.1:384-3353 GCA_964493255.1 uncultured Pseudomonas sp. | reverse complement strand
ATATCACTTAAAACTTCGTGGTAAACGTCAACTGTGCCGCAATCGGTGTACCGGGTACGACGTGACCTTGATAAATCCCTTCGTAATATTCTTGGTCTAATAAGTTGAATACGTTCAATTTAACCGCGTAAGATTTGGCTTGATATTCCACAATCGCATCTAGCCGCTCATAAGCATCAATTTCTATCGTATTTGCAGCATTAGCATAACGACTGCCTACACCTTCCAAACCACCGCCCACTTTCCACTCGCCATTAAGCCAATGTCCCAATTTATACGTTGTCCAAATACTGAATGTGTATTTAGGCGTATTCAAAGGCACTTTGTCCTTATTTCCTGCGGAGTTGCCTGCGGCTTCGTCAATATTGGCATCCATCAATGCCATATTGGCGAACACTTCCCACCGACGATTGACGCGCCCGATGGCTTCTAACTCGATACCGTCGGTATGGCGTTTGCCTGATAACAAGTACACATCGGGCATGGATAAATCGGTATTGCGCTCATTGGTTTTCTCAGAGCGGAATAAGGCGGTGCGCATAGATAAATTGCCTTGCAATAATTCCCATTTTGCGCCGACTTCAATATTGCGGTTTTTCTCGGGCGGAGTATTTACGCCACGGTCATCTAGTTGATAGGCTTCTGCGGAGGGGTTAAATGATGTGCCGTAAGAAGCATAATAAGTAGAATATTTAGTCGGTTGATATAACAAGCCCGTGCGCCAACTCCAAACTTTATCGGTACGCGATAATGCCCCGCCTGTAGAGCGGTCATAATCCACGTCCATATAGTCATAACGAACCCCTGCTAACCATTTCCAATGCTGCACAAATTCAATCGTATCTTGTAGATACACACCGTAAGTTGTGCCTTTATACGAATTCGGCGCGGTGCGTCTAAAACTTCCATCAAAGTTTGCTGGCAATACAGGCATAGCATCGGATAAACCGACGTAAGTATAAGGATTTGCTATAGAACTGGTATTTGTCCAACGGTGCGATTTTTCATATAAATATTCAGTTCCCGCTAAAAATTCATGGGTTAAACTGCCTGTTTTCGCTTTGCCGTTATAATCTACTTGTCCCGTTAACGTATCTTCTTCCGCGCCCCGCGCTTGGCGTTGACGACATATTGCGGTTGATTCGCTAATACTGGTTAAAGCTCCGCCGCTACACGCATTAGTCGTGGCGTTGACTGTGCCTAAACGTGGTGCGGTGGCGCGCAAATCGCGTTCATAATGCGCACGGCGTAACGTGGCTTTTACGCTATTATCGTTATCAAAACGGTGGGTATATTGTGCTGTGCCGATTTTGGTTTCAGTTTTTTCGTAATCGCTACCCGATAAACCATAAAAACGTTCAATCGGAACATCTAAAGGCTTACCGTTAAAATAGGGCACGCCGTAATCGGGTACGTTATCGTCTTCGGTTTGATAGTACGATAAAGAAACTTCGTCTTCTGTCCCTAAACCCCACGTCAATGTCGGCGCGAAACCCCAACGTTTTTGCTCAACGCCATCACGGAAAGAATCGGTATCAGTTTTCATCACGTTCAACCGTACCGCTAAATCTTCAGTCAGCGTTTTATTAAAATCGCCCGTAACCCGTTTATAATTGTCCGTGCCGACTGTCGCCGCAATTTCATTTCTATCAACCGCTTTCGCAATTTTACTGACTTGATTAATAATCCCGCTGGTTGAACCGCGTCCGAATAACATCGACGCAGAGCCGCGCAATACATCAATTTGTTCTAAGTTAAAAGTTTCACGGTTATATTGCGCAATGTCGCGAATCCCATCTAAATACAAATCGCCCACCGCAGAATAACCGCGCAAAGTGATATTGTCGCCAATCCGCCCACCTTCACCCGCGTTAAAGGTAATCCCTGCGACATTGCGTAATGCTTCTTTGAACGTATCAGCGTTACGCTCACGAATTAATTGTTCAGAAACAATCGTCACCGATTGCGGAACATCTTTAGCAAGCTGCGCGACTTTGCCGACGCGAGTTTTATCGCCTTGATAGCCCTTTTCTTCACGGGTTCGAGTATCCACTTGGCGTTGTTCTTTGACCGTTACGGCGGGTAAAGTGATTTCATCGGCGGGCGTATCACTGCCTTCGCCAGCATAAACAGTTAAAGAGGCGAGCGTAGGCGTGATGCCGCACACAGCACTCATCATAAGTGCGACAGGCGTTTTATAGAGTCTCATGCTATTCCCTTATAAATCCTAATAAATCCAGATAGTTTGTAATTAACATCACGACTATTTCACTGACGAGGAGAAACGCTTTTGTTAATAAATATAAATGCGTGTCATAGTATAAATGATAACTATTATTATTCAATAATAATTATCCAGTATATAAAATAGATTTTTTAGGATAAAAAGTTATTAGAAAAGTGGTATATAACAAAAAATACAGTTTTTATAACCACTTAATTTCGTAGCAACGCGCTGGGTTTTTGAAGATAAATAAGCAATTCACGGTAATATATAGCAAACGCATTTTAAAAGGAGTGCAATATTGCCAATGTCGTATCAAATGGTTAAAAAAGCAATATACTAATCGCACCTTAAATTGCGTAAATTGGAGTGCAATAGCTTCAGCTATTGCTTTTTTAACCTTTTGATTGAACGCTATTTACTGATTACGATACTGGCAATAGCTGAAGCTATTGCACTCCAGTTAAAGCGCGATTACTATCCTAAAACTCCCACTGAATCTGTCCATAAACGGCGCGTTCAATTTCTGCTGCTTCTTTTATGAAGTTAGAAGGTGCTTCAGGATGATGACTGTCTAATAAATTTTGTCCTGTGATTGACAATTCCAGCCCTTTCATTGGTTTCCAGCCCAAACGTAAGTCTGCTGTTGTGTAGCCAGCAATGGGACTCAATCCGTTATTATCCGCATCTGTGTATCTAAACCACAGGTTTAAATAAGTGTTTTCTGTAAGACTCCAATGCGAAA
>CAZBNX010000144.1:0-374 GCA_964493255.1 uncultured Pseudomonas sp. | reverse complement strand
TAATGAAAAAGTATCGCGGTTTTCTATTGTGAAAGATTTTAATACCATTTCTATGCGTGATAAATGTTTGGTATAGCCTAAACGCATACGCCATGTTTCATTAATTATCAAATTAGTATCAATTTCAAAACCATAAGTATCTCCCTCTCCAGCAAACATGTATTCTGATAAACCTACGTTTGCATTTAATTCAGGATCAAAAACGACTGAAAACATTGTGCTGAGAAGATTGCTATAATCACTACGAAAAACACTGATATCTGTCGCTAAATTCTCATTCCAGCGTTGCCGATACACCGCCTCATAGGTTTGCACAATTTCTGCTTTAGCATTTTCTTTACCTGATCCAGTTTGACGACCGTATTGCATAGGAA
>CAZBNX010000143.1:0-3439 GCA_964493255.1 uncultured Pseudomonas sp. | reverse complement strand
GTATTTGTATCCTTATTTATATTATTATTAGTATTTGTATCATTATTTATATTATTGTTAGTATTTATATTATTAACAATATACTGCTCAACAGCATCAGTATTTCATTTTTTTTTATAATCTTTTTCATTTTGTATTATATTAAAAAATCTTTCGTGATTTTTTTTTGTAAAAGATGTAAATAAAAATGAAAATAATCAAAATAAAACTACAAAGTAAGAAAATATTTGAATTGTTAATAATAAACATAAATCACTTAATTCAAAAACCAATCTTAAAAGTTCAGAAATCAATTCAATTAAATATGGGTCTCAATTAATTGCAGTAATCTTTTTATGATAATTTTCAAAAACAAATTCGTGAAATAATATATAAAAAACAGTTACAATTACTATTCTTACTATTTGTAATTTAAATCTTAAAAAAAAAGCTGCGATTGAAGTTATATCTAATATCTGATCAGATAAACTTGTTTTGTAGTTTAAGATTCCTTTTATAAAAATATTAAAAAAAAAACCAAAACTAGCTAAAAATAAGAAAGGTATAATAATACAAATAATTACAAAAAATAATATAAAAAATAATAAAATTTGATAAAATTCGTTTTGGAAATATATAAATGATGCATAAACAAAATTAAAATATAAAAATGAAATTATTATAATAAAATACAATTTAAAATTTTGAATTTTAAACACATCATGTTCAAATAATGAGAAGAAAGAATGTCATATAATAATAACAAAATTAGAAAATTTTCTTGGTGTTATATATATTAACAATACAAAAAAACTCATTAAAAAATAAACAAAAATAACTAAGTTTAAACCACACATAGCTATGTAACTTAGTAATGAGTATTGATGAGGTGAGTTAACCATTTCTTCAATATAATATGATGTTTTTTTTTCTTCTGGAGATCTTGCACCTGGAACTAAATATGGAGCAATATAACCTACTCATAAATCAAATAATTCTCACACCTCAAATCAATATTCGTTTAAAATTCTAACATCTTGTAATTCTCATTCATTAAATGTATCAAATTCTTTAAAAATAAATTCAACTTTTTCTTCAAGAAACACTCTTGTAACTGTTTGTTTTAACTCTGTTTTTGCTACATCTTTTGTATAGTCTACAGAAATAATTGTATGTAATTTAGCTGTAAGAAAATCATGTAATTTAATATATATTTTAAAATATTCATGTGTTAGATCAAATTCATATGAAAAAAATGTTCTAACTTTATCAAAATATGTGTTATAAAATGTTTTAAATTTAAATTTACGATAAGAAGTTTTTTTAAAATATGAAACGGCTGATTGGTCAGATTTCAAATAAGCTGTAAAATCTTCTACATTAATATCATCAAGTTTTATTTTTGCATATTTTCTACGGTCGTAACGAGAAAGTACTAACCTACGTAAAGTATATTCTCTAATATAATGCAATTTTGCATAAAATCTATTTAGGTTGGCACTAAGTTTTTGGATTTGATTATTACCAACTGTATTCTCTCTAAATACTTTTGTTAATCAACATACTCAATGTTCATTTAAAAGTAAACTAACACAAAAAATAAATAATAAAAAAACAATAAATGCTATTAAGTATAAAATTGTAAAAAAAGAAAATTTTATAAAAATAAACATTAATATAAATACGATATAAATAATACGTAAAGTTTTTTTTTTATCTTTCTCTAACATTTCTCTGCATTTCAATTCGTCAAAATTTTGACCATTTAAAACTTTTAATCAATTTATATGAATATTATTTTTTATTGAAATTAAGTAATCACATAAACCACCAATTCAAGTAAAAATATTGAATAAGGTTGAACCCTCTAACCTCTCTCCGACATTGTCAAATCATACATCAATATTAACAAATAATTTATCTTTTTTTTTTTTAAATAAAAGATATGTTGAGGTTTTGCAAATGTAATTTTTTAAATTATTTATACTTAAAACAATTCTTTTACAGAAACTTATTATTTTACGTATAATTTTATATAATACCTTAAACAATTTTATATTATAATAATCTAAGAGTTGGAAAATAATTTTTTAGTAAAGTGTAAAAATTATTAAAACTAGATAAAGTATTTTTATCTATATTATTTAATTCATAATCGTCACCATTGTTGACGGAAGTTAATTTAGTATCATTTCAAACCTTAGAAATTTCATTTGTAATAATGTTAGAAAAAAATTTTCATCTACTCATATTGAAACTAAATTCAATATCAAAATTTTGTGTAAAGTTATTGTCAATAATGAGAAAATAAAATTTTTTAACATTTAATTTACATTTAAAATCATGATGATAGAATACTCTACGCATATACTCTTTAATTATATCATTATCTACATTACCAGATTTAGATAAATTATATTTTTTTATTCTTTCGTATACATCTTGTCTAATAAAATGTATATTATAATGTAAATTTAATTGATAAATATGTAAAATTTTTGCAAATATTTCAATATCATGTTGATGTTGAAAAAGACGTTGATTTATAGTAAATAATGCTTTTAAATACTCATCTAAATCAAGATTATAAAAAGTAGGAAAATTCATTTCATCATAAGATGAATTTATGTGACTGTAACCTTTTTTTATAGTATGTATATTCAATACTTTATTTAAATCTTTTTCATTATAATTAAAAATATTTTTGTAAATATTTTTCATTCTAAAATAATAAATTGCATCTATTGACATATCAAATTCAATATATGAACTATAATCTCTTACTTCTCGCTCTTCCTGATATAAATTAAATGAATTTAATTTTCTTGTACTTCGATAAGTAAAGAGATATAATTCTAATAATGCTTTATGTTCTATTGTGTTAAGTTGTTTTACCGCGTAGTCATATTTGTAAAAATTAAACAATTTAATTAAAATATTATTAAGTTACAATTAATCAATTGTATGATCTAAAATTATATATATTAGCATGTTTTACTGCTTGATAATTATATGACACATTTTTTATTTTTAAATAAACATAAGTTAGACTTATGAAATTAATTTCAAAGTCATTTATTGACGAAATATGTAAATAACTAAAATAACTCATCTTACTTAAATAATTTCTTTTTTTTTTTTTTTCTACAGAGACTTTTACATCATACAAACTTTTTTTAAAAAAATGAAATGTTGAAAAAATAATAATAAAAAAATTAACAAAATCATGATTTGTTAAAAAAAAGTTTATTACACTATTTTTTTCAATTATATAATACATATTAGTAATTAATACACCATTACAATACAGAATATTTTTTTCAATTATTTTCTCATATTTAGCTATGGCTTCAGCATAGGCAAGTTTACTGTAATACTTATCCGCTTTTGAAACAACAGTCTGGGCATTTAACAGCCCGATAAGCAGTAGTATAAAAATAATACTGATTAAGGTGATTTT
>CAZBNX010000142.1:0-3443 GCA_964493255.1 uncultured Pseudomonas sp. | reverse complement strand
CCTGACCCTCTGTTAGAAATTGACATGAGCGGGCGTTATATCGCCGTGCATTCAGGTAGCGGAACCTCTTTGCCGGGCAAGAATTTATATGACGCGCTGTCGCCAACGGCGGCGTTAGCTTGCCAAGCGGCGTTAAAAACGGCACTTAATGACGGAAAAGCCTACGTCCGCACGGAAATGAACACCTTGCAGGGGATGCGTTGGTTTGAATTGTCGATTGCGCGCAAGCCTTCCTGTGAAGAAGATACCGAGCCTCACTTATTAGTCGTGGCGCAAGATATTACGTCACGTCGTGCGGCTTCGGAGCGTATTCGTCAATTAGCTAATTATGACCAACTGACCGGACTACCCAATCAGCGTTTACTGAATGAGCGTTTTCAATTAGTTCAAGAAGTAAACCCAGAGCAGCCCATGAGTTTGCTTTGGTTAAATTTAGATAACTTCAAAGATATTAACGATGCCATTGGTTACAATGCGGGCGATTTGGTCTTAAAAGCAATTACTGAGCGGCTGCGGAGCATTGTCCGTGACCAAGACATGATTTCGCGCTTATCCAGTGATAATTTCGTTTTATTAATGCCAACCCGTGACCAAGATGAAGCGGCGCGTACAGCGAATGATGTATTGGAATTGCTCACGCAACCATTATCTATTTCTGGCAGTGATGAACTGGTTTTAAGTGCTTCATTAGGATTAGCCGTTTATCCAAGCGATGGCGATAATTTAGAATCATTATTGCATCGCGCAGAAACTGCCATGTATCGCGTTAAAGCAGAAGGGCGTAATGGCTACCGATTCTTTGCGCCAGATATGCAAAATCGCTCCGCACGTTTCTTGCAATTAAGTAGCGCATTACGCAAAGCCTTAGGCCGTGATGAGTTACGACTGGTATATCAACCCCAAATTGCATTAGCCGATGGCCGATTAGTGGGCGCGGAAGCCTTATTACGTTGGCAGCACCCCAAATTAGGTGCTATTTCTCCGGGGGAATTTATTCCCGTTGCAGAAAGTACCGGCCTCATCATTCAGTTAGGTGATTGGGTTATTCGGCGTGCGTTGCAGCAATTACGCGAATGGCAAGATGCCGGTTTGCCGGTGGTAAAGGTAGCGGTCAATTTGTCGGCGGTGCAGTTTGTACAGGCGGGTTTGGTTGAAATTATCGCGCAACAAGCGGCAGACAGTCAGGTCGCGCCCGGTTTGCTGGAATTGGAATTAACGGAAGCCGTGGCGATGCAGCATTCTGCCGCGCAAATCATGAATCAACTGGCCGCGCAGGGGTTCCGTTTGTCGATTGATGCTTTTGGTACGGGCTACTCTTCGTTGAGCTCCTTGAAAGGCTTTGCCGTCGATAAACTCAAGATAGATCAATCCTTTGTGCGCGATTTGGAGCACGACAGCGACGACCAAGCCATTATTCGAACCATCATCCAAATGGCGCACA
Source organism: uncultured Pseudomonas sp. (assembly GCA_964493255.1). GTDB lineage: Bacteria > Pseudomonadota > Gammaproteobacteria > Pseudomonadales > Pseudomonadaceae > Geopseudomonas. Next base: position 2,002 of record CAZBNX010000142.1, on the reverse strand, counting down.
GTTTGGGCTTGTCCGCGATTGCGGAAGGGGTTGAAACCGCAGCACAAGTGGAATTTTTGCGGCAAAACGGCTGTAACGAAGTCCAAGGTTATTACTTCAGCCGTCCGCTGGAAGCCGCTGATTTTGCGGCGTTCATGGATAAACAACGGCAAATTGTGTGAGTGCAACGGGTGTCAGACGTAAAGCGCGGGTAAAGCGCCTTTGCAGTGTGGATGCGACCCGTTATCGTTCTGCGCCCAACGCCATGACGAGCATCCACACCGCACCATGAACCTTTCGGCACCTTTTATTCAGCGCCCGGTGGCCACGTTTTTGTTAGCGGTGGCCATTTTATTGCTGGGCGCGCTTAGTTTTCGGCTGCTGCCGGTTTCGCCGTTGCCGCAAATGGATTTTCCGGTGATTACCGTGCAGGCCAATTTGCCGGGCGCGAGCCCGCAGGTGATGGCGTCGAGTGTGGCCACGCCGCTGGAACGCAGTTTGGGCACCTTGGCTGGCGTCAACCAAATGACCAGCCGCAGCAGTCAAGGCACAACGCGCATCACGCTGCAATTCGACATGAACCGTGACATCAACGAAGCTGCGCGCGAGGTGCAAGCTGCCATCAATGCCGCGCGCAGTCTGTTGCCGAGCACGCTGCGAACGCCGCCCACTTATCGCAAAATTAATCCGTCGCAAGCGCCCATTATGGTGTTGTCGCTCACCGCTTCTGACCTGAGCAAAGGGCAGTTGTATGACGTGGCTTCCACGGTGCTCGCGCAACGTTTGGCGCAAGTGCCGGGCGTGGGAGAAGTGCAAGTGGGCGGCAGTTCATTGCCAGCGGTACGCATCGAATTGCAACCACGCTTGCTGGAACAGTACGGCGTCGCCTTGGATGACATTCGGCAAACGCTCAGTAATGCCAGCGTGCGCGGCCCTAAAGGGGCGGTCGAAAACGAGACGCAACGCTGGCAAATTGCCAGTAATGACCAGCTCGAAAGTGCCGCTGATTATGTGCCGTTGATTATTCGTTACCAAGACGGCGCGGCTATTCGTTTGGGCGATGTGGCTGAGGTCAAAGAGGGCGTCGAGAACCGCTATAACAGTGGTTATTTTAATCAGCACGATGCGGTTCTGTTGGTGATAAATCGCCAAGCGGGGGCGAACATCCTCGAAACAGTGGCCAATATCCGCGAACAACTGCCTTTATTGAAAAGCGTGCTACCCGAAAACGCTCATCTTGAAGTCGCCGTAGACCGTTCGCCGACTATTCGCGCCACGTTGCACGAAGCCGAGCACAGCCTGTTGTTGGCAGTCGTGTTGGTGATGCTGGTGGTGGGGTTGTTTTTGGGGCGCTGGCGGGCGGCGCTGATTCCGGCGTTGGCGGTGCCGGTGTCGTTAGTGGGTAGTTTTGCCGCCATGTATTTGCTGGGTTTTTCGCTAAATAACCTGTCGCTCATGGCGCTGATTGTGGCCACTGGCCTTGTGGTCGATGATGCGATTGTGGTGCTGGAAAACATTGCGCGGCACCTCAACCAAGGTACGCCCGCGCGCTTGGCCGCCTTGCGTGGCGCGCAGGAAGTCGGTTTTACGCTGTTATCCATGAATATCTCTTTGGTGGCGGTCTTCCTGTCGATTTTGTTTATGGGCGGCATCGTCGAAAAATTATTCCGTGAATTTGCCATTACGCTCACGGTGGCAATTTTGATTTCTTTGCTGATTTCGCTCACGTTGACGCCCATGCTGTGCGCGCGCTGGCTGCATGCTGAATCCACCCAAACGCCTAAAAAAGGACGCCTACAGCGCGCGGGCGACCTGTGTTTGCACGGTTATGCGCGCTCATTAGCGTGGGCATTGCGCCATCGACGCATCACGTTATTGAGCTTGCTGGCAACGGTGGCGCTGAACGTCTGGCTGTTTATGAATGTGCCAAAAACCTTTATGCCACAACAGGATACGGGGCAAATCAGTGGCATGATTCGCGGGGATGATGGCCTTTCTTTCCAAGCCATGCAGCCCAAAATAG
>CAZBNX010000141.1:0-3455 GCA_964493255.1 uncultured Pseudomonas sp. | reverse complement strand
CCGATTGAGCTAAAGCCAGCACACACACCGATTGAGCTAAAGCCAGCACACACACCGATTGAGCTAAAGCCAGCACACACACAACACAAAGCCCATAAGCCCATAGAGCCAGCAAACAGCCAAAAGCAAAGCCTAAAAAACCCTGATTATCTGATATGGCTTTTTCTAAATAGAATCATTCTCGTTTGAGCCAGTTGCTAACAGTCCTTTGAGTAACCCCCAAAACCGCTGCTATCTGGGATTGAGTTTTACCAGCGGCGTGCATCGAGCGCGCTTCATTCATAAGTGCATCACGCTTGGCGGCACCTTTGCGCTTGCCCTTTGCCGCTTGTGAAGCGCGAAACTTGGCAGGAGAGAAGCGCACCCAGACCCATTTAGAAATTGAGCGTGCAATACGCCGCGTTTCGCAGTCGGGGAGCGGCGCGTGAAAGGTTGCATTCAGAGCGCGGCACTGTTCGAGCACAACAGCAAAAAATAATTTTTCGCCGTCGGGCTTCCAGTGTTGGCGAATTAAACTATAAGCCCGCGCTTTCACCGTCATAAATATAGTGACGTTTCGCCCAACTCCCGAATAATCAGCCGAGTGAGAAATACGGCGTATTTCACTTGGAGAGGGCAAATCTAATTTATCTGCTAATTCGTGGAGAGAGTAAGGCTCTAAACGCCAACAGGTGTGTTGCCAGCAGCTATGTCTAGGATTTTTAACGAGTAATCCCGTGTATCCCTTATCAGCACCCAGCGCCTCACGCAATGCGTATTGAATAGCTGATAAATAAAAGATAGGGCGCAGTTGGGCGACGTTTGAAGTAATTACAGGACTTGCAAGCAAATAGATAAAATGGGCGTGGCCATTTTCTGGATTCATTAAAACTATATTAGGAGGGAGTACGTTTGCATCCATCCAAGCAATAGCGCCCCAAGGTCTATCAATGTCGAAGCAAAGCGCCCCTGTAACCCTTGAGCTGTTCGGCTGAATCAATTTTTTTTGGAGTGCGGCAGAAAGCGGCAAGCGTTGCACGCCTTCAACAGCGACGTTATCGCCGCAATAAGGCCAGCGCGGTAAACGCGACTCGAAAATATCCGTAGCGGCGTTGTGTGCGCGATTCACAGCAACAGGGTAAAGACGATTAGCCATAAAAGAAGATACCCCACCCAAAAAAATGAGCAGATTCGGCGCAGATTAGAGGCATTCGCGCGTTAATGGTGGTGGGTGTGGATTCTTGGCTTCATGGCGTTAATCCTAACGCGAATCAGAGACAAAATGTATCCTGATAAAAATTTTTGAGGCAAATATCATGCAGGTAAGGGCGCAAGGCAACCGAACACAAATCATCGAAGAAAAATACTCGAAAGAGAAAAAGCGCGGCATCCAGCGATTAGTCGTTAGCGTCAAAAACTCAGCAAGCAATACAGATATAAATCAAATACTTGCAGAACATGGATTAAGCGACGACCTACTGATAAAACGTGTTTTCGAGGAAGTAGAGCGGCAACGTGTGGTGGAAGCCCGCGCAAAGCTCAACGATGCACTAGACGCAATCAAACGAGCGAACTTCAGCGAGCACGAAACGCTGGAGTTGGAGCGATTGTTCAACGCAGAAGCAAAACGCTTACAGCGTAAACGCAACAGAAACGAATCAACGTCAACCAACCTAAGCATTTTCTAGCGGTTCTTTTTTTGCACTGCGATTGTCAACAGACGTGTTGACAGCGGGCAATTACCCGAGCAACGGCAGTGGGTGTAAACGATGCGCCTCGACGAGTCTTAATCCCCAAAGCGTCCAAACACTCAGCAATACCAGCCAGCGTGACAGTGCCGCTTTTTTGCACGCGCATAACGTGGCGATAGACACCATGCGCGTAATCATCGGCAGCATGTACTGCTGCTTTTGTAGCGGTATGACTCCCACGCTTTCCGGCAGCTAGTTGCCCAGCACGCCGCCCCGCATCCCGCCGAGCTATTTTCTCGCGTGCCAACACGTCACCCATTACCGCTCTCTCCTTCAAAGCCCGAAGCGCGTCCCGTGTGCGTTGAGCGATGAAATCATGTTCTTGTTGAGCAAGCGCCGCAAATAGGTGCAACTGGAACGCATCAGCGTTGGGCATGGTGGCCACACGAAACGGCACCCGCTTAATCATTCCGGCGATATGTTCGACGTCACGACTAAGACGGTCGAGCTTGGCAACCAACAGCGTTGCCCCCAGCTTTTTTGCCAGTGCAATGGCTTCTAGCAGCACCGGACGCGAATCAGGAGCCAGCACGCCGCTTGCGGTATCGACAAACTCTCGCGCCAGCACCCAGCCATTTTGAGCACACGCACGGGCACAGTATTCACGTTGGGCATCTAAACCAAGCCCGCTATGTAATTGTTTTTTAGTCGAAACCCGTAGATAGGACACAACACGCATCGAGACACCATAGACTGATAAAACACCGATACCCGTCAGCATGGTTTGATAAATCCTTACGCGATACACGACAAAGGTAGGCAGCAACCTTGGTGGTTATTGTGTTGACAACTCAATTTTGGTGGTTATGATAACCACAATTATTTGCAGTTATCGTAACCACATACACTTAAAAGCGAGGTCATTTTATTTGGATAGTCGAAAAATTCTAAAAATACTTGAACAAGACGGTTGGTATGAAATACGAGTGCGCGGAAGTCACCATCACCTAAAACATCCAAATAAACCTGGATTAGTGACGGTTCCACACCCAACTAAAGACTTACCAAAAGGTACTGTTCAAAGCATTTTAAGGTCAGCCAAGCTTTTGTAATAAAAGCTTTGAATTTTTTACAAAAGAGAGAGCTGAATTTTCCGCTTCAGCTCTCTTTTAGAATTGCTATCCAAATGAATAAAATAAAGATTTAGGAGAAACTGTAAAATGCAGTAATTACTAAAAAGAACAAGCAAAAAAAAGCCGAATTCGGCTAGTTCTTTTGAAGAGGGTATCAAATATGCTCTATCCAGTTGCAATACTGCCAGGCGATGATGATTCGTGTGCGTTTGGCGTTGAAGTTCCAGATATTCCAGGTTGTTTTTCAGCCGGTAAAGACGCTGATGAAGCTCTTAGCATGGCTAGAGAAGCCATTGAATCACATTTGGAAATTTTAGCCGAACTCGGCGAACCCGTACCAACAGCAAAATCACTTCAGTTTTATATTAGAAATGAAGATTACAAAGGGTACTCTTTTGCTGTTATTGATGTAGATGTCTCTAAATTTATGGGGAAAACCGAGAAGATAAATATAACGCTTCCAGGCTTTCTTATAAAAAGAATAGATAACTACGTCGAAAAAAATCCTGCCCAAAAAAGTAGATCAAATTTTTTAGCCCAAGCTGCTATTAAGTTGCTACAAACAAACAATTAGCCACCAGGTGGCCATCAGCGTGCCCAGGTGGCCATCAGCGTGCCCAGGTGGCCATCAGCGTGCCCAGGTGGCCATCAG
>CAZBNX010000140.1:0-3528 GCA_964493255.1 uncultured Pseudomonas sp. | reverse complement strand
AATTATAATAATTTAAATACAAAAGATTTATTTGTACTAAGTACATTAATTTTTGCTATATATATTATTATTATGTGTTAAAGTAAAATAAATTATGTTAAAAAAACAAAAAACATTTTTAATTAGAGATAAAGTAAGGGCAAAATTACTTAAAGATACAAGATATTTGGTTAAAAAAAATATAAGAATAAATATTTTTATGTTAAACAAAAAATATAAAATTTATAATGGTTTACATTATGTTAGAAAAACATCGTGTATATATGATATAAATTCCCTGGTTGGCCAATATGTTTTCACACGTAGATTGTATCAAAAATCATTAAAATTTTTTAAATTTAAATACTAATAATTAATTTTATTTTTATATGTTAAAAAAAAAAAATCATTTTGTCTGAGATTCTATTGTTTTTAATTTTTATACTTTTGAATTAACACATTTCATGACTAAACCAACAGGGAAAGCTTCAAAATATTATTATCTTTATAAATATTTGCATCTTAGATTTGAAAAGTTTTGATACCATAATGTTATATTTAACAATAAACAAAAACTAATGGAATACCTATTCTATTATGTTGAAAAATTTTTATTTAATTTTAAAGCAGAAATAATAAAGTTATCGAAAAGACAAACTATATTTATTTACTTAAAATTTATATCCAATTCGTATCAAGGATATCGACATTTTTTAAGATTACCGGTAAGAGGTCAACGAACATGATCTAATAGAAAAAGTAATTTAAAAAAAAAAAATTTGTTTTTTAATTTTTATAAAAATATTTTTTTTAAAAAAAGAGGAAGTTATTGTCCAGAATCAAAAAAATCTGCTATAATATATGCTGAATTTGTAAATAAATTTTATTTTCTTCAGTATTTTAAATATTATAATGATGTAAGAAATAGACGATTCGATTTTATTCAAGATAACTTATATAAGAGGTGACGATATGATATTAGATCTATTTTGGCAAATAGAGTTTATACTTATTTAACTAAAGTTGAGAAATTAAAAAAAAACAAAAAAAGAAAACAACGAAAAAAAGTCAAAATCCCAAATAATTATTTTAATATAGGTTTTAATCTAGGTTTTACTGAAAGATTAACCATGACAGTTTTAAAACATTTTCATCATGATCCAATTCATACAGTTAAAAAAAAAAAAAAAAAAAAAAAAAATAAATTTAGTAGTATGAGAAGTCAACAAATTTTAACTTTAAAAAATGAGGCGAATAAGTTAAAGTTAAAAGTTTTGACATTAAATTTCGGTCCTCAACATCCAGCTGCACATGGAGTTTTAAGATTGTTATTAAAATTAAATAATGAATTAATTGTAGAATGCGATCCTAATATTGGTCTGTTACACAGAGGAACAGAAAAACTAATGGAAGATAAAATTTATATTAATTCTCTACCTTATTTTGATAGATTAGATTATGTTTCAACTTTATTACAAGAACACGCGTATGTTATAAATATTGAAACATTATCAAATAAAAAATTGATTAATTTAGAAGAAATAAAAACACGAACAGTTTTTGATGAGCTAACAAGAATTTTAAATCATTATTTAGCAATAGCGTGTCATGCTTTAGATGTTGGGTCAATGTCACCTATTTTTTGAGCATTTGAAGATAGAGAAAAAATTATGGAGTTTTATGAATATTTTTCAGGTGCAAGAATGCATACAGCAGCATATAAACCGTTATATGTTAATAGGTGTTTAAATAATAATTTAAAAAAAAATATTTTATATTATTTGAATAATAGTAGATCTACTTTAAATGAAATACACAATACATTATCTATGAATAAAATATGAAAATTAAGATTAAAAAATAATGGAAAATTAAACATTAATTTATTAGAACAATATGGATTAACAGGAATTCTTTCTAGATGCATTGGGTTTAAAAGAGATTTACGTTTATCTAATAATACAACATATAATAATTATTTTTTTTTAAAAATGAACAGTTATATAGCAAAAAATGGTGACTCATACGATAGATTTTTATTAAGATTATATGAAATTTCTGAAAGTTTAAATATAATAAATCAAAATATTGTATATGTTCATGAAATAGAGAGCTTAAAATTTTCTTCTTCTTTGAATGAAAAAATTTTTAATAAAAAAAACTGTATGGAAAAAATGATAGAACATTTTAAATATTGAAGTTCTGGTTTTAATATAAAATCTAATATTTTATATAGGCCTATCGAAAGTTCAAAAGGAGAATTTGGTGTAATTTTAGTATCAGATAATACAAATAAACCTTATCGTTGTAAAATTAGATCACCATCATTCCATAATTTATATTTACTAACTTCGCTAGCCAAAAACACTTTTATAGCTGATTTAATAGTATTAATAGGTACAATAGATATAGTTTTTGGTGAAGTTGATAGATAACTAAAATAATTGATTTAGTGTAGTGGTAACACGTTAGTCTTCAAAACTAAAATCGTATGTTCAATTCATACAATCAATGTGCGGATCTAGAGTGAATGGCTCACTGTATGTCTGTAAAACATATGCCTTTGGCGAGTTGGTTCGATTCCAACAGATCCGAAATTATTAAATGATTTTAAAAGAATCAAAAATAAATGTCGCTGATAATTGTGGTGTTTTTAAAGTGAAATGTTTTCACATTTATCAAAATAAGAAAAAAAAACATGGACACGTTGGTAAATTTATTAAAGTTTCATATAGAGTAGTTGCAAAAAGATTGTCAAGATTAAGAGGAAGAAAATCTAGAGCTTTTTTTTTTAAATCAAGATATCATTTTATAAAACCTGATGGTTCGAATCTACGATTTTCAGAAAATTTTTGTGTTTTATTAAAAAGAAGGTTGTATCCAAGAGGAAAAATATCTAGAGGTATGGTTTTATATAATTTAAAACGATTTAAATTTATGTATTCTTTTAATATTATAATTTAATAATAGAAGAAGACATACATATGATGATTTCAATAATCTTCGCGATGTTTTTCTTCGTTATTGTAAATTTTGTTTATAATAGAATTTATGATAACAATTTTATACAATTAGTCATGTATTGACTATGTATATCCTTAATATTTATTCTACCTATTTTTTTTTTCATATTTGAAAAATTTTATAGTGTAGGTAAATATTATAATTTTTCTCTGCAATTAAATATGCTGTTTATTTCCATCGACTTTATTAATTTTAAACTTTCTAAAGATTCAGTTGTTTTAATTTCATTAGTACTGTATATATATAGTTTTGCAGCTTTATATTCATACTATTATTTATATTATGAAGAAGAAAAATCTAAATTTTTTATATTTTTAACAATATTTACATTATCTATGGTTTTTTTATTCATATCACATAATTATTTATTTTCATTTTTATGTTGGGAAATAATTGGTTTGTCATCATTTTGATTAATAGGTCATTATAATAGAAAAATTTCAACATTTAAATCTGCATTGAAAGCTTTATTTTTTAATAAATTTAGCGATATTTTATTTTTAGTATCATTAATTATTTATTATA
>CAZBNX010000139.1:2131-3660 GCA_964493255.1 uncultured Pseudomonas sp. | reverse complement strand
CCCCAAACCCCAAACCCCAAACCCCATTTTCTTAAACTGAAAATTCAAAATTTAACGACTATAAAACCAGAACGAAAAAAATAAAGATATAAAACCGTGTTCATGGAGAGGTCCCTCTCGAATTTATAAATGGTGAGCTTGAAGTTCGCAATTTTCGTTCTCTTTACTTTTTCGGGAGTTATAGCTCCCCCTGGCGGCGAGGGCTTGAACGTCGTTGACATAAAGAAGCTCTTGACAATCAAATACGACGGCGTATGCGACGCCCAGTACATGACCAATTTCCACCACGTCTTTTTCATGAAGTCGTTCTTCAACTATGAGCTGCGGCCCAGCCTATCATTCACTCTCCTCAACAAAGAAATCGTTGAGGAAATGAAGAAGTTCCAGGACATCCTTGAGCAATTCATCCGCAGCATCCAGACCGAGATCGCAGATCAAAGCAAGTACACCGGCTTCTACCTAAGCAACAAGCTTGGGTTCCTCATGGAGAAGGCAAACCTCATCACAGAGCACCCAATAAGCGAGGCCGTTCAGCAGCAGAACGACCCAAGACTTGAATCTGACCGTCAAAACCTTAGAGCTGAACTCTTGGTGACCCAACTGGATTTGAGTTACCTGCAAAACGCAAAGAAGCAGTACATTCAAGCCCTCAAAGGTGAAGAAAATGCACACGTTGAAGCATTCAGCAAACAGCTTGTTCCCGTCTTGCACTCAATTTTGAAATACGTGCTGAAGAACTACAAGAAACAATTTGAAGACCCAAACATGAGGTACGTCATTGACTTCTTCAACGTGTTCGGAAAACTTTTGAAAGACAAGGATTTCGCAGAATTGATTCTTGGACACTTGGTCGGACATGACCCCAAGCCTGTTTTCCAGGAGCCGTCTCACCCTGAATTCATCAAGGATGAAAATCTGTACAAGATTGATAACTTGGACAACTCCCCATACAAGCCAATCATCACTGTTGACAAGCTCTTTGAATTCGTTGACCCTTCAATGAGAGACATTAAAAGCATTATTTCCAATTTTAATGAAAAGTACACACATCATCCTGAATTCCTTCCATTCTTCGATATCAAAAAGAAAAGCAATCCTTTGACGATGAGTGACACAGAAAAGCTGAACAAAGTAACTGAACGAGCACACAAATACATTTACTATGTCTATGTCCACTTCAGAAACGAAGGAAAAGTCCCAAAAGGCAAAAACTTGGGTGAAGTTGCAGACATTCTTTACGAAGAGCTTTTGAATACAGAATGTTATAATTCTGAAAAAGAAACCTGCCATCTTTCTAAACTGATTCCTCCTTCTAAATTTAATAAGTACTTTGTGATTATGTTAACTCTTTTGAAACCTGAAACTAAGCATAAGGGCGAATTTAAGGCTCCTGAAGTTAAAAAAATAACTGAAATGGGAATGAATCTCGGAATTGAAGAAGCCAGTAAATATGTCCCAACGATTGCTGACACATTCAAAGGGTTCTCCAACAGCAGAGACAAGTCGATCGCCACTCAGGTCTTCAATGA
>CAZBNX010000139.1:0-2031 GCA_964493255.1 uncultured Pseudomonas sp. | reverse complement strand
CAAAAAAAGCAATTTGAATGATATGAGTGGATTCATCAAATATCTCACTTACACTATTAAGGAAACGATTAAAACTAAGACCAACAGAGAAGAAAAACGAATTCCATTCTTCAGAGACCCGAAATACGAGCATTTGAGGCAACTTGATGTTTACGTTTTCTATTATCTCGCTCTTAAAGAAAAATACGGAGAAGAAGCTAGAACGACAATTAAATATGCTAAAAGCGCTTTTGATGAAGATCTTTTTTATGAGTTTGAATTTTCAACAACGATCATCAATCAAGAGGCTGGTCTCCAATATCTTTCAAGATTTTTCTCTCTCTTCTCTCAATTTGAAAGCAATCAAGTTGCGAATAATGATAAACTTGAGCCTCACAGCCAAAACTCTAATCCCAAATACGTTTCTTCATTCAACAAACTTTACAAGTTTATTTGTGATCAAAGACTGAATGGAGAATTATTGCACCAGGACGCTGAAACTGTTCAATTGAAATACCTTACAATTTGCTTTGAGGGTCAGTATGATTTCGTTATGACCGGAGTGGATTCAATTGACCCTAAAGGAGTGTATGAAGAAAACAAAATACATCATCCTTGCCATCTTTCTTATGGAGATTTGAGCGAAATCTATCCTTTCTACATATTGCATGCCTATCAATACAATTCCAACGTTAAAAATCTTCACAACGAGTTGTTTAACAAAGAAGACAGTCAATTTTTCTTAGTCAACATTCACAAATTCTACAACTATCTTAGAGACTCTCCTAAAACAGCTTTGCAAGTTCTTTATTACAACTTCTGCCAAGATGTGTCAGCTAAGGACTCTTTGTGTTACGGTAAACAAATTTACGACATCTTTGTCAAACTCGTTTCTGAAAACAAACTTAGTAGCTTAGAGACAGCTACTGTGTTCAAGAATCTCTTCATTGAAAAGTTGAAGGAAATCCAAGTCCACTTTGGCAAAGATGAAAAAAGATTCAGAAACATGGTTTGGAATATTCTTTCAGGACTTGGTGAAAAGGAAACTGGAGGTGAAAACACTTCAAATCACGCACTTCATAGCATGATTTACGATGTGGCACTTTTGAACTTCAAAACTCTTACATTCGAAGAAAACTACGTTTCTAAAAATCCAGATGTGGCTGAGCATTTGAACCTTTACGTGGCCCTTAAATACTCTCTTTCTTCCCAAGAGCCTCCTTTGTCTCTCAAGATTTCCAAAGGTGTTGATTTTCTCATAAATCAAGGAAAACACGTCGATTTGATCACTAAACCAAATTTCAATGTTGGAATCGGTAAGCTCTTTGTTGACTACACGACCACAATCGATCACCAGAAGAAGATCTTGGACCTCTTCATTTCTCACAAAGCAGTTCAAAACATTTTCATTTGGGGGCCCAAAGAAAACTCCGAATATTTCCAAATCCAAAATGAAGTCAATCATCTCCAAAGCGTTCCTCAGTTCGCAGATCAGATCGTAAACTACATCAAAGCCAACTTGATCAAAGCTCCGAAAACTGATGTCAAACCTGCTCCCAAGGGAAAATCTGGCAAACCAGGCCTTTCGCTGCCGAACAAAAAGCAGGTTGGAATTGTCTCACAGAAGCAGATCGCCACGACAGCAGTGAAGATGACGGAGGAAAAGCTTAAGCCTGAAAAGCCGAACAACCAACCCCAGTTCATCAAAATAGAACCTGAATTCGCAGAAGATGATGAAGAACTGGTGTATGCCGGCTACAACTCTTACAACAGCAACAGTAACATCGAATCGCAACTGCACAAGTCGATGTCAGGTAGCAGCTCCAACGAAGGACAGCTGATAGTGGTCAACACCGACGATTTCACCCACGCCGTTGCCAAGCAGATTGTCCAGAACGAATTGTTGACTCAGAATAAAAAGTTACTCAGAAGAAGATTGGTTGTGCTGTAAAATTTATGCCTCTATATTTTAGATTTATTTTTTTATGGATTTATTTTTGAATTTTGTTTTTTGATTAAATTTATCCGGGGTTTGGGGTTTGGGGTTTGGGG
>CAZBNX010000138.1:1159-3749 GCA_964493255.1 uncultured Pseudomonas sp. | reverse complement strand
CCATCAGGAACAGAATGACCGGCCAGCCCACGAGGAAGCCGATGGAGTAAATCAGGCCGTCATAGCCTTTCATGTACACCAGAGAGGAAATTCCGAGGAATGACGCCGCAGACATGTAGTCGCCCGCAATCGCCATGCCGTTCTGGAAGCCCGTGATACCACCGCCAGCGGTGTAATAGTCTTCGGTAGAAGTGTTTTGTTTGGCGGCCCACTTCGTGATGCCCATCGTCAGAACGACGAAGGCGAAGAACATGATAATGGCAGTCCAGTTGGTGGCCTGTTTCTGAACTTCGCCAGTCAGTGCCTCGCCCGCGAAGGCAGAGGAAGCCGCCAACACGGTTGCTGCTGTCAGGAGATGCTTAATCATTGCTTCTGCACTCCATCCAGAATGGCTTGGGTTTCACGGTCAAACTCGCCGTTAGCGCGCTGAACGTAAATGCCCGTCAAAATGAAGGACATAAAAATTAAGCCCAGACCAACGGGCATACCCCACGTCATCACCGTACCCTCACTTAATGGGGTACCCAATGCTTTGGGATTAAATGCAATCACCATGATGAAGGCGTAATACGCCGTCAACATCAGGATAGCCAAGCTCCAGGCAAAGCGGCCTCGTTTAGCCACTAACGCCTGAAAGCGTGGGTCGGCATTGATCTGCCGGTACACGTTTTCATTGTTCATTGGAAATGTCTCCACACGATCTGATGCCTACCCAGCGGAAGGCAGTGCCCTACTTTATGACTAAGCATTTCATAAACCAGACGACTTTAGTCTGGGCACCAATCGGCTGTAATGCTTGTGTTAGAGCCTTTGGCGTGTAGAAAAGCGCATTTTTCAGGCTTTTTTAGCGATAGCCTAAACCTTGCATAGCACCCTGTAGAAATAGAAAAAGCCTACGCATCATCAATGGGTTGATACGCATTGCCTGTGCAGAACGCTGGCATGGCGCGCCCCCCTTACTTACTATGCACAGCCATGACGCTTTTAACCTGCCCCCGACAACAACACTAAAACAGCACCCATGCCCACATCGTCTTCCACTTCGTTGCTGCGTTATGCGGCCATCTTGCTGCTAGGCATTTTCAGCCTTGCGGCCTATTGGTATGCCCAAGGTCGCGCCCAGTTCGTGCCTGAAATCACCCACAATCCGCAACGCTTGCAATGTGCGTCTTACAGCCCGTTTGACCACGACCAATCGCCCTTCACAAAGCCACTGGTTATTCACCGTGAACGCATCGAAGCCGACGTGGCGATTCTCGCCAAACGCTTTAACTGTTTACGCACCTATTCCGTCGTGGACATGGAATCGCTGCCTGAGATTGCCCGTCGCCACGGCATGACCTTGATGATTGGCGCATGGGTGAGCCGAGAAGAAAAACCCACACGCAAAGAAATTGATTTGCTGGTCAAAACCGCTAACGAAAACCCTGACGTGGTGAAATCCGTCATCATCGGCAACGAAGCATTGCTGCGTAAAGACATCACCGCGCCCAAGCTGGTTGAACTCATCAAAGAAGTAAAAAGCCGGATAAAACAACCTGTTACCTACGCCGACGTATGGGAATTTTGGTTGCGTCATCCTGAAGTAGCGCCCGCTGTTGATTTCATCACCATTCATTTGCTGCCGTATTGGGAAGATGACCCCACCGGTATTGACGCCGCATTAGCGCAAGTGGAAAAGGTACATAAAACATTTGAAGCGGATTACGACAAACCCATTTTCATCGGCGAAACCGGCTGGCCGAGTGAAGGCCGTCAGCGTGAAGACGCGGTGCCGAGCCGCGTCAATGAAGCCTTGTTTATGCGCGGCGTAGTGGATTTAGCGCAAAAGAATGGCTGGCAATACAACCTCATTGAAGCCTTCGACCAACCGTGGAAACGCATCAGTGAAGGCACCGTGGGCGGTTATTGGGGCCTGTACGATTCGCACCGTGGTGAGAAAAATATCCTGTCCGGCGATGTGTCTAACTTGCCGCATTGGAAAGAATGGTTAGCCGTCACGATTGCCTTGTTAGGTGGAGTGGTTTTGCTGGCGGGCAAACCGTTGCAAGGCAATGCCACGCGCGTGGCGCTCATCGCTACCTTTGCCGCCGGTTGCTTGGGTTCTTGGCTGTATCAGGTGTTTTTAGATAGCCGTCACTGGGGCGAATGGCTGTGGTTCGGCACGCTCTTTGGCTTAAATCTGGTCTTCACCGCGCGCTTGATGCTGTTCCTCAATCCGGCTGTTTCGGGTTGGCGTTTTGCGTTGCAAACGTGGCTGGCGCGTCACTCACAAACGCTGTTGGTGTTGCTCGGCATCATCGCGGTGTGGCTGACGATGGCACAAATTTTTGACCCTCGTTATCGCAGTTTCCCCACGACGGCGCTGCTGATTCCGGCGTTGGCTTATACGCTGTTCCCCGTGCGTGGCCCTCGTTTAGAGCTGGGTATCTTTGCGACGCTGGTCGCGCTGAGTCTGCCGATTATGCTGTGGCAAGAAACGCTGCTGAACGTGCAGGCGCTCGGTTGGGCTGTCGCAACGCTGGGCATGTACGCGGCGCTGTGTCGTTGCCGCGCGGTGTCATTGCAACGCGGATAGCCGCGCCTTTGG
>CAZBNX010000138.1:0-1059 GCA_964493255.1 uncultured Pseudomonas sp. | reverse complement strand
CAGGATGCTGACCATGACAACGCTACGCGCTCCCGTTTTGCCGGTTATTTTGGCTGGAGCGGCCATTTTGTTGGTCGTTCATACCCTTGGGCGTTTTATTTACACCCCGCTGCTACCGTGGCTGGTCGGTGATGGAATGCTCACCTTGCAACAGGGCGCGAGCATCGCCAGTTGCAATTATCTGGGCTATTTGACCGGCGCATTGTTGGCGATTCGCTGGCATCGCATTCCACAGATTCGCCGCTGTTTGCCGTGGGGATTGGTGCTGCATGTCATCACCACACTGCTGCAAACCCAAACCACCGACCCAACGTGGCTGGGTGTATTGCGCTTTCTGAATGGCATCAGTAACGGCTTGGTGTTTGTGCAAGCGCCAGCTCTGATTTTGGAATGGTTAGCGCGGCAAGGTCAGGCGGCAGCCAGTGGTTTGGTGTATCTCGGCGTGGGTAGCGGCTTGCTGCTGTCTAGCACGATGGTCAGTTTTAGCGCCGATTGGCTGCATGGTGCCGCACGTTGGTGGCCAGCGGCGTTGGTTAGCTTGCCGTTGGCGGTGTGGGGATGGCGCACGCTGTCGCAGCTAGAGCCGGCTGAACACACGCCACACGTCACCACACAAACCGTTTCCGGGCAGCTCATCGACCGCAGCACCTTGCCACTGTTTTTGTCGTATGCCGGTGCGGGGATGGGCTACATCCTCCCAATGACCTTTCTTCCCATGCTGGCACGCCTCCAATTACCCGCTGACAGTCCGTTAGTGGGCGGCAGTTGGCTCATCGTGGCGCTGGCGACATTGGCCGCACCCTTTTTATGGAACCGAGCTGGCGGTTTATTCGGCGATAAAAAGGCGCTCTTTATCAATTACTTGATTCAATTAGCGGGCGTATTAGCCGCGCTGCTACTGCCGGGCGCATGGGGCATTGTGTTGTGTGCGTTGTTGGTTGGTAGCACGTTTTTGGGCACCGTTTTACTCACGCAGCGATTAGGCCGCAGCTTGCAACCGCATCAAGGCCCGCGTTTATCCGCTGCATTAATCGCCTTGTACAGCGTGGCGCAATTAGC
>CAZBNX010000137.1:0-3809 GCA_964493255.1 uncultured Pseudomonas sp. | reverse complement strand
CCATCATCAACATGATTTCCGGGTTTTTGTCGATTAATTTGGGCATTCAAGGCCCAAATTACGCGGTAACAACCGCCTGCACGACGGGCACGCACAGCATCGGCATGGCCGCGCGCAACATCGCCTATGGTGAAGCGGATGTGATGATTGCAGGCGGTGCGGAAATGGCGGCTTCTGGCTTGGGCATCGGTGGTTTTGGTGCGGCGCGGGCGCTGTCCACGCGCAACGATGACCCCACGCGCGCCAGCCGTCCGTGGGACCGCCAGCGCGATGGGTTTGTGTTGTCCGACGGCGCGGGTGCGGTTGTTTTGGAAGAGTTAGAGCATGCCAAAGCACGCGGCGCGCATATTTATGCCGAGCTAATTGGCTTTGGTATGAGCGGCGATGCGTACCACATGACGGCACCGCCTGAGAACGGCGCGGGCGCGGCGCGTTGTATGCAAAATGCGCTGCGTGATGCCGGGTTAAACCCTGAGCAAGTCCAGTACATCAACGCGCATGGCACTTCAACGCCTGCCGGTGACATTGCCGAAGCCGCAGCGGTAAAACGTGTTTTTGGTGAGCACGCTTATCAGTTGGCGGTCAGTTCAACCAAATCCATGACGGGCCATCTGTTAGGCGCGGCGGGTGCGGTGGAAGCCATTTTCAGCGTGTTGGCACTGCGTGACCAAGTGGCTCCGCCCACCATCAACCTTGATGACCCTGACGACGGCTGTGACCTCAATTTCGTGCCGCATCAGGCGCAAGCGATGCCGCTGGATGTTGTGGTTTCCAACTCGTTTGGTTTTGGTGGCACGAACGGCACGCTCATCTTCCGGCGGTTTGTGGGCTAATGCTGACGTGGATAGATGGGCAACCAGCCTCGGCGCTGCCTCTCAGCGACCGAGGTTTGGCATACGGCGATGGGGTATTTGAAACCATCGCCGTGCGACGCGGTTCGATGCCGCTGCTGACGCGGCATCTGGAGCGCCTCGTGTGGAGCGCCGAGCGTCTGGCGTTGCCGTTGCAGGTGGCGCGCCTCGAAACCGAGTTACGCGCCTTTGCCCAACAATTAGGGCAGGGTGTTGCCAAACTCATCGTAACGCGCGGTGATGGGTTGCGTGGTTACGCGCCACCGCCGGAGGCACGCTGTCGGCATCTGTTGAGCGGTGCGCCCTTGCCGTCGTACCCCACGCAGCATGCGCAAACGGGCATTCGGGTGTTTCCTTGTCAAACGCGGCTGGCCATTCAACCGCGCTTGGCGGGCATGAAGCACTTAAATCGGTTGGAGCAAGTGCTGGCACGCGCCGAATGGCAGGACAGTGAACACGCGGAAGGGCTGATGTGCGATATGCACGGGCGCGTGGTAGAGGGCGTTTTCAGCAACCTTTTTTTATTCAAAGCGGGCGTGTTGCTCACTCCGGCGCTAACCCGTTGCGGCGTCGCTGGAACCTTGCGCGCTGAAATCATCGCGCGCGTTCAAGCGTTGGGCGGGTCGGTGGTTGTGCGCGACATTGAATACGCTGAACTGTTAGCCGCCGATGAAGTGTTTTTCTGTAACAGTCTTTATGGCATTTGGCCGGTGGTGGCGCTCGAACATCAACGCTGGGCTGTCGGGCCACGCACGCGCGATTTACAACAGCAGATTGCTGATGTGTTGGAACTATGAAGACGCTGAAAAATAAAGTATTCACCCTGTTAGCCGGTCTACTGGTCGTGTTGGCACTTGGGGCGGGTGGGGCGTATTGGCGTTATCAAACCGCCTTGTCGCAGCCGCTTAATCTGACGGCAGAACGTCTTTTGGAAGTGCCTGCGGGGGCATCGCCCAATGGCATGTTTAACGCGCTAGAAGCCGATGGCACGCTGAAAGGTGCGTTTTGGCTGCGTGTGCATTGGCGCTTGAATTTTGCCAACCAAGGGCTAAAGGCCGGAGATTACCGTTTGCAGCCGGGCTACACCGCCAGCGATTTGATGAATCTGTGGCTGCGTGGGGAGGTCATTCAGTACCGCATCACTTTGGTAGAAGGCTGGAATTTCCGCCAAGTGCGCGCGGCGTTAGCCTCTGCGCCGCGTTTGGAACAAACCTTAACCAACGTGGACGATGAAACCCTGATGCGCTCACTCGGTTTAGAAGGGCGTCCAGAGGGGCAATTTTTCCCCGATACCTATCAATATGTACGCGGAATGCGCGATGTGGATTTATTGCGTCAAGCCAACGAGCGTTTGGAGCGCATTCTGAGCGAACTGTGGGCAAAGCGCGCCGAAGGGCTGCCGTATGGCACGCCGTATCAAGCCCTCGTGATGGCGTCATTGGTGGAAAAAGAAACCGGATTGGCGCGCGAACGTCCTGAAATTGCAGGTGTTTTTGTGCGGCGCTTACAAAAAAACATGCTGCTACAAACAGACCCCGCCGTCATTTATGGGCTTGGCGAACGCTACACCGGCAACCTAACCCGCGAGCACCTTCGCACGCCCACGCCCTATAACACCTACACCCAAGCCGGATTGCCACCGACGCCGATTGCCTTGGTCGGGCGTGAAGCCATTTACGCCGCATTGCACCCAGAACCCGGCGATAGCCTGTATTTTGTGGCGCGCGGCGATGGTTCGCATGTGTTCTCGCGCACGCTGGAGGAACACAATCGCGCCGTCCGTGAATACCAGCTAAAACGCCGTGAAGGCTATCGCTCTAGCCCTTCTCCCGCTGACGAGACTCGTCCATGAAAGGTTTATTTATCACCTTGGAAGGCCCCGAAGGGGCTGGAAAAAGCACGAACCGCGATTACCTCGCCGCGCAATTACAGGCCGCAGGCTGTGATGTGCTGCTCACGCGCGAGCCGGGCGGCACCGCGTTGGCGGAAAAAATTCGTGAATTATTGTTAGCACCCAGCGCCGAAAGCATGTCCCCTGACACCGAGTTGCTGTTGGTGTTTGCCGCGCGCGCGCAGCATTTAGCGCAGGTGATTCGTCCGGCGTTGGCGGCGGGTAAAATCGTGCTCTGTGACCGCTTCATCGATGCCACTTACGCCTATCAAGGCGGTGGACGCGGTTTGTCGGTGGAGCGCATCGCGCAATTAGAACAATTCGTTCAAGCTGATTTGCGCCCCGATGTAACCTTTCTTTTTGATTTGCCGGTTGAAATTGGGCTGGCACGCGCAGCGGCGCGCGGTCGTCTAGACCGTTTTGAGCAAGAAAGCCGCGCCTTCTTTGACGCCGTGCGCGCCACCTATTTGCAGCGCGCTGCACTCGCCCCCGAACGCTATCGCGTGTTGGACGCCTCGCAACCGCTGGCGCAGGTGCAAGCCCAGTTAAACGCGGCGCTTCCGGCATTACAGGAGCGCGTCACTCGTGCATGAAGCCTATCCTTGGCAAACGGCGTTTTGGCAAAAACTGGCGGCGCGTCAACAACATCCGCACGCTTATTTGCTGCACGGTCCGGCAGGCATCGGCAAGCGCGCGTTAGCCAATCGGCTGGCCGCGTTTTTGTTGTGCAATGCGCCCCACAACGGCGATGCGTGCGGAAGCTGTCGGGCGTGTTTGTTGCTGAAAGCGGGTTCTCATCCTGATTTATTTGAGCTGCAACCCGAGGAAGAAGACAAAGCCATCCGCATTGATGAGGTGCGTGAGTTGGTGGCGTTTATTGCCGGAACGCCGCAATACGGTGGCCGCAAATTGGTCATCATTGACCCGGCGGAGGCGATGAACAACAACGCGGCGAATGCGTTGCTCAAAAGCCTCGAAGAGCCTGCCGGTGACACGGTAATGATTCTGGTCAGCCACCATGCCGCGCGTTTACTGCCGACCATTCGCAGCCGTTGCCAAGCCCTTGC
>CAZBNX010000136.1:2352-3830 GCA_964493255.1 uncultured Pseudomonas sp. | reverse complement strand
CCGGAACAACTGGCGCGCTTTTTACGCAATCCGGTGGAGTTCTTCTTCAAAAATCGGCTCAAAGTGTTTTTCGAATCGGAAGAAAACCACGCCTACGACGATGAACCTTTCACTTTAAATGCTTTAGAAAACCACACGTTGCGCCAAACGCTGCTGGATAACTTCAACCGTGATTTGCACGATGGCAAACCGGTCGATATTGAGCCGCGCCTAGACGCACACCTTGACCGCTTGGCGCGCACGGGCGGGCTGCCGTTAGCAGGCTTCAAGCAAACCGTCATTGATGGCCTAAAAATGCCGTTGCAATCCCAGTTAGAGCGTTTCCGTGAATTGCTGGCGCGTTACCCGCATCGACAGGAATCGCCCGCTGCCTTGCACTTTGCGGCGGAAAACGTAGCTGTTGCCGGTTGGCTGGGTGAGTTGCGTCAGCTTGAGGGAGCGGGTGGGTTTGTGCGTGTTGAACTGTTTGCGGGGCAAGTTACGCAGGCTGAGAGCGTCTCGAAATGCCACCGTTTATTGCTGCCGTGGGTGCGTCAAGTGTTGGCGGCGGCTTGCGCTATTGAGCTGCATCAGTATGTGGTCGCGGAAGATAAAACGCTGTATTTCGCGCCGCTCGAAGCCGCTACCGCGCACGCCGTACTTAGCGGCTGGTTAGCAGCATGGCGCGAAGGGATGCGTCATCCGTTGCCGGTGGCTATCAAAACCGCGTTTGAGTGGTTTCCTAAACAAAACGAAAACACCGCCGCTACGGCTTACGAGGGCAGCGATTACAACGGCAGTGTTAATAAAGGCGAAGTGGCCGAAAGCCCTTACTTAGCACGCCAATACCCGGATTTTGCTGCGCTGACGGCCTGCGGAGAATGGCTGCGCTGGAGCGAAACGCTCTACGGCGCGCTGTATCACGATGTGCAGCGTGCGAATGTTTTGCTTTCGGAGGAAACCGTATGAGCCACCTCGCCCTTAATTTTCCGTTACACGGAAGCCAGCTCATCGAAGCCAGTGCCGGTACAGGAAAAACCTTCACCATTTCAGCACTTTACTTGCGTTTAGTGTTGCAGCACCAAAGCCCGTTTTCTGCCTTGGTGCCGCCGCAAATTTTGGTCGTAACCTTTACCGATGCGGCCACGTTGGAACTGCGCGACCGCATTCGCACCCGCTTGGTGGAGGCGCTGCGCGTGTTTCGTGGTGAACCCACCGATGACGCGCTGTTAAGGGATTTGCGCGCCGCGTTTGCCGAAGAACAGTGGCCACAGTGCGCGCAACGCCTAGAAATTGCCGCGCAATGGATGGACGAGGCCGCTGTGTCAACCATCCATAGCTGGTGCCAGCGGATGCTGCGCGAACATGCGTTTGATAGCGGCAGCTTGTTTGAGCAAATCGTCAACACGCAGCAGGATGATTTGCTGGCGCAAGTGGTGCGTGATTATTGGCGGCAACAGTGTTACGCCTTGCAGGGCGAGCATTTGCAGTGGGTGGAA
>CAZBNX010000136.1:0-2252 GCA_964493255.1 uncultured Pseudomonas sp. | reverse complement strand
CGTCAGCGGGCGGAGATTGATTTTAATGACATGCTCACCCGTCTTGATGCCGCCTTGCAGGGGGATAACGGCGAGCAATTAGCGCACATCATTCGCGCCCAATTTCCGGTGGCGATGATTGACGAATTCCAAGACACCGACCCCGTGCAATACCGCATTTTTGACCGGGTTTATGGCATCGCCAGCAATCCGCAATCTGCCGGTTTATTTCTTATCGGCGACCCCAAACAGGCCATTTATTCGTTCCGTGGCGCGGATATTCACACCTATTTGCACGCGCGCGATGCCACACATAACCGACATCATGCGCTGGACACCAATTACCGCTCGACGCCGGAATTGGTTGAAGCAATAAACCGGCTTTTTAGCCGCGCCGAACAGCATCCACAAGGCGCTTTTTTGTTTAAAAAACAAGAAGAAAACCGTCTGCCGTTTGCGCCGGTGCAGGCCAATCCGCGCACGCACATTTTGCAGATTGAAGGAAAAAAACCGGCTGCTTTAACCTTCTGGACGCTAGAACATTCAACACCCCTCGGGCTGAAGGATTACCGCACAGAAATGGCGCAGCGGTGTGCCAGTGAAGTAGCGCGTTTATTACAGCAGGCGCATAACCATCAAGCAGGCTTAGTGGATAACGCGGGCACTTTAACCCCGTTACATGCGGCTGACATCGCCATTTTGGTGCGTGACGCGAAAGAAGCGGCGTTGGTGCGTCATGAGTTGAGTCAGCGCGGGGTGCGGAGTGTGTACCTGTCGGAGCGTGATTCGGTGCTGGAAAGTACCGAGGCGCACGACCTGTTGCTCTGGTTGCGTGCCTGTGCTGAACCCGAAGCCGAGCGGCATGTACGCGCTGCGTTAGCCAGTCAAACGCTGGGTTTTGAACTGTCGGCGCTGGAGCGTCTCAACCAAGATGAAGCCCATTGGGAAGAATGGGTGATGCGCTTCCGTGATTATCGACGCTTGTGGTGGCAGCAAGGTGTACTGCCAATGCTGCATCGTTTTCTGCATGATTTGCAGCTTCCGCAAACGCTGACCGCGCGCCCTAATGGGGAGCGGGTTCTCACCAACTTGCTGCATTTAGCCGAGTTACTTCAGCAAGATGCCGCCACGTTAGACGGAGAACAGGCACTGATTCGGCATTTCAGCGAACGCTTGGCTGAACACAGTGCTAATGCCAAAGAAAAGCTCATTCGTTTAGAAAGCGATGAACGTCTGGTGCGCGTCGTGACGGTTCATAAATCCAAAGGGTTGGAATACCCGCTGGTTTTTCTGCCGTTTGTGTGCAGTTTCAAACAAGCCGCATCAGGAAAGTATGGCTGGCTGCCGGATGAAAATGGCCAACGGTGCTGCGTGCTGTTGGATGCCGCCAATAAAGAAAAAGCTGAACAAGAACGCCTGCGCGAAGACGTGCGTTTGCTGTATGTCGCACTGACTCGCGCTAAATATGCGTGTTGGGCGGGCGTGGCGAATGTGTCTGCAAAGCAGGGCAATAAAACGCAGTTGCATCAATCGGCGTTGGGTTATTTGTTGGGCGGTGGCGCGGTGTTGGGTGAATCGGGGGTGGCCGAATGGTTAAATCCGTTGTGCCAAGAAACGATTTGTGAACAACAGCCCGCGCCGGACGTCACGCACACGGCCTTTATCGCGCCTGAAATGGCAGAAACCTTGCGCTATCGCACGCCCGACCGCCGCGCGGCAGAACATTGGTGGATTGCTTCGTACAGTGCGCTGGTTTTGGATGCCGGAAAAATCGTTTCCACGACACGCGCGGATGACACCTCGCCCGAACGCGCCGCCGTGCAATACCTCACGGATGATGACACCGCTGCGTTAGCCAGTAGCAGCGCGCCGATGGAAAGCGGTTTATTGGGGTTCCCGCGTGGGCCAGTGTTCGGCAGTTTTTTACACGCGCTGTTGGAAGTGGTCGGGCGTGAAGGGTTTGCCAAAAGTGCCGCTAAACCGGATTGGCTGCGTCGTCAGGTGGAGCGCAGTTGTGCGCGTCGCAACCTGACGGAGTGGCACGGGCGATTGTCGGAATGGTTACTTGAACGCCTCAGTCATCCGCTGCCGTTGGGCGATGGGCGCGAAGTGGCGTTGACGGCATTGCGCGGCTATCAGGTGGAAATGGAGTTTAGTTTTCACGTTCATAAAGCACGCTTAAAACAAATAGATGAACTGGTGTGCGCGCATTTATTGCCCGGTTTGGCGCGTCAACCGTTGGCGGAAGAAACGCTCAATGGCTTGTTCAAAGG
>CAZBNX010000135.1:0-3843 GCA_964493255.1 uncultured Pseudomonas sp. | reverse complement strand
GGACCACTTGATTCCCGCATGGTTGGTTAGCTCATCTTGATAAACGTACATAACATGGTGCAAGTTGAATCCTTCCAGTTGAGCTCCATATCTGTCCGTGATTCGTCTTCTGAAGCTTCCATTTACCTGAGCGAAAATAATCTCTCCCGCCGGTCTCACTGCTCGAATCAGCTGGTCAACTATCCTCACTGCCGATGGTTTACTCTGATCAAAGTCTTCGATAATCTTCTTAAATCTTTCACAATCTTCGACGATACTTGCCCTAGTGAATGTTGGATTCAGACTAAACTTGGTAAATGACTCCTCAATGTCCTCTAGAATGCGTGGCTGATACAAAGTGGTAATCATTAACTTCCTGAGGTAGAGGTACTGATATATCCAATATTTCAGGTGGCATTCCGACTTGTTCTCGCAAACAATACCTGGACAGTATCCCCTCTCACGCCAGTTGATCAAGTATGTCTCTGCCTTAGAACCGGCCACAAACTCATTTCCAACGTATACCCTCTCCAACGCTTGTTTTACACTTTTATGATTTGTAGTCCTCCATATCTCGAGTGAGTTTAGATAGGCTACCACGTCATTTCCATCTCCTTTCACTTTACTAATATAACCATCGTCCCGCGGATTTCCTTTTCCCATCGGAAACATTTCAGTGGTAACCTTGTAAACTTTCCTCATGCACTGGATCTCTGCCGGTGAGATTTCTCTGCAATGTTGGTCCATGAATCTTTCTTGTAACTTCTGGTACAATGCATTTTTCTTTGCTGTGTCCTCAGGGCCCAATGGCTTCTTGTTAAACCCGGCATTGGCAGTCCTGATTCCAGCCTCATCATCGAATGTCCACTCTTCTTCTTCATCCGATTCCGATATATCACCATCAGGTAACCTGCGAGGTGTCTGATATAAATTGGTTCCTTTTCCCATCCTCATACCACCACCATCATGACCTCCATCATTCCCATCCACTCTCACCCTCTTCCTTGGACTATCCCATATTCCCGATGGGTCCTCAGCTTCCAATGGTTCCTTACCCACCACCACATCTTGTCTAGCTTTCTTAACACTTGAAAGACGATCCTGGCCCTCTTCACACTCATCTCTTTCACAATAGTCCTCTAACATTGTCTTCATAGTCGCCAATGATAGTCTCTTTCTTAAAACTCCCAATAACTGATTCCACTGGGCAACGATACCAGCACTCTCGTTATAGCGCTCGATTTCCCCGACTGTTTCCGAGCTCGCATCCTCCAGCGCCTGGATCTGGCTCGATAATTCTTCCATGTTGACTTCCACCCAATTCACTAACTTTCCCCATCGGTCGCCTCCCATCAATTGATCCCTCGCCTCCTGGAACTCTTGATACACCAGTTGTAATATGGTTTTCGGAGAGTCCGATCTCTCCTCAACCATGGCCTTGGGATCCCCTTCCTTCATAGGTGTAGAGACACTCGAGCCCCCGTTGTTATGCTCGGACCTGGCTTCTACAGTCATTCTGGGTGGGACAGTAGAACGCAAGGGAACAGGTGTACGCTTGACAGTTGAGAATCCGAAACGCATCATGTTGATATCCTCACAAGTAATAAGATTTGGAACGTAGGGTTGAAAAGGGTTTAAAGTAAAGTTGTTGTAAACAAGTTGGCAGGTTTAACTTCGTTAGTTAGATATATACACAAAGGTACAATATCCACTTTCAGTAAGTTCACAGACAAGCACTCTTAAGCTCACAGATCTAGCAATCTTCACGACAGCAAGAACACAAGAACTCTACACCGCACAAAAACTACGACACATCAGTTACACAGTTCCTAAAACTACTCCAACGGAAAAACTGAAACACTCCCAGTCGCTTCATCATTGAACTCAGGATTTAGTTTAATGCTTGTACATCCTCCATAACTGACTCAGTATCGACTCATTGATACAATCTTAATCTCTTGCCTAGACTGTACAATTAACCAATCCCAAATATCATATATTGAACTAAAAACCATCCATCTACTAATTTGCATATACTTCAAGGCACGGACAGTGCACATCCGCTCCATTGACGAAACTAAATTCACTAACTAACTCAATCAACTTGCCAAAGTCACTCTATCATCATCTTATAGTTAAGTGGAAAATCCATATTCATGAATTCTAACATAAGTTAGTGGGTGGCCAAACCCAAAAAACCACTAGGCTTCATAACATTCAAACATACAACAATATCTCCATTACGTAACATCACTCCAGAGGGTTGGGTCTACACCATCGTCGCCCATTGTCGCACCATATCTTTCCATTTCACATCTAGCCGCTTAGATTATCGTAACCATTGTTTCCTTAAATCTCACCACCCCTAGCCACATTCCACATCATACCACATATATATAATCACTCATCAGAGTAGTTAACATTAAGTTTTCCTCCATAATAGCACATCACCTAACCCCGATAAGGCTTCAGTCTGTTTGCATTCACAACAGAAGTATTCTCACTTCCATAACATTTCTTGATCTCGAAGGTCGTCAATCCCTTTACAGCTACTACCTCATAAGGGCCTGAATATCGGTTCTGAAACTTGGCACTTAAAATGTATTGTCTTTCTTCCGATTTAGACTTGAATACCCTTTGCGGTATAGTTCGTAACATAACTTTATCTCCGATCTGGTAAGGACGATACTGTAACTTGAATTTTGGGACTCTATTGTACTTTATCTTTTCTCTACTTGTTCGCTCTTGTACAACTTTCCAAGAAGCTTCCATCCATGTCCTCATACTTTCCACGTAATCATTATATGACCTTGTCTTGGTTCCATCCTTCATTAGCTTTAAAGTTTCTAGCTCTGACATATTACACTCCCTGCCAAACAATAAATAGTATGGGGTGAACCCAGTCACTGTAGATTCTGTAGTGTTATATAATAACTGGCAGATGGGAACAAAGTCAGCCCAGTCATCCCTTAAGCTGTTAGTGAAAGTGGATATCATATCAGCCATGATCTTCATAAAATTCTCGACGGCTCCATCACATTGTGGGTTATATGGGGCAGTCCTCACTTTCCTGCATTGCAAAAACATACATAACTGCTTAACCAGACTATTGTCAAATTCTCTGCCCTGGTCAGTAACAACAGTAGCTGGTGCGCCAAAATTAGCAATGAACTCTGTCACCTTACCTATTACTGTCTTGGCTTCCTTGTCTTCCATAGCGTACATGGCCACATACTTGGTAAAATAATCTTTTATCACCAGGATGTAGTTCATCCCGTGTGACGGAGTTAGGGGTCCGCATAAGTCAATGTGGATACGTTCCAATGGATTTTCCACTTCTTTGTACTCCGCTATCGGTACCTTCGCTCTATTGTAGTGCTGCTTCCGTAACTGACAGATAATACAGCAACCGACATGGTTCTCCACATCTACACGCATGTTAGACCAATAATAATACAACCTGATAGTCTTCCTGGTCCTGCTGGTTCCAGGATGTCCATTTAAGTCATGAAATACCCTCAATGTTGTCTTGATTAGGTCTGATGGGACCACGATTTGCTTAACCACTCTAGTAATTTTCACTTCATCGTTTCTGAGCGTGTCCTCAATATTAACGATCCTCTTTAACAAGTCTCCTTCCATGATGTATTTGTCCCCTCTTATCATCAACTCTCCTCCTGCTTGGTCTACTAACTGCCTCAGACGTTGAACTTCTTCATCAAGTTTCTGGTACTCAGCCATTTCCACTTCACTTTCTGGCCAAGGTTGTTCAACTCCATTCATCTGTTCATATTCATCCACTAAGTCTAATAATCCACCTTCATTACACACAGGGTATGGCTCATTGTCCGCTGGATCCAATGT
>CAZBNX010000134.1:0-3844 GCA_964493255.1 uncultured Pseudomonas sp. | reverse complement strand
TTATTAAAGCGACTCTGAATGGAAGCAGATTTTGATCAAGCACCCAAAATTATAAACATGATTGAAGAAGATTTCAAAAATACGAATAACTCTAAAGAACCTATAGATTCCATTAAAAAGGAAGAAAATGAAAACCAATTTTAACAAAAGTTCAAAAGTAATCGTACAGCCATTAGTCTGAAGAAATAAAACATAGAAAAAAATGAAACCACATGAGCATTTACAATTACACTTGATACAAAGCTATTGACGAAATGAGAAAATTAATGCATGACTAACTAACCGTCGAGTAAAGAGGTTTAAGATTTTGTTACCGAGTTCATGTTGCACATTAATCGTAAAATGTTTTTTGAACGAAATAACATTCATATAATTTAAGGTATTACATCCATTTCAAACTTATAAATAGATCCAATTTATCTTCGTGTGCTAAAAAAACAACTTTTACTAGCTGGTGACTTAGGAAAATCTATTTTAAAAGATAATGATTTATTTAAAAATGCCGAAATATAAGATTTTAATGAAAACAATGAAGAGCAGAATATTGAAACTACCAAAATTGGAGTAACTGAAGATTAAATAGTAAATTTTAATTATATTATTGATCCATTAAAACTTCCAATTTCGGGTCATTTTAACTTATAAGACTTTGACAAAGTCTCAAAGGAGCTTGAAAAAAAGAACAAAGCATAGGCTTAAACTTAAAAAAGAGTACTTGCTGATGGAAATACAAATAACACAATAGTTTTACAACCCGTCGTTAAAATCTGAAAAGGCGAATACCATTTGACTCCCACATCTAGAATGAGCTGTCCTGATTTAAAGCGTTTAAAAATGACCAGTAATGATATTGCTGTAACAATTGAACAGATAGCCACTCTTCCATGAAAAAATATAAAATATTAAAAAATATTAATAAATAATGAATAGTAGAAAAATTAAAATTTTTTAGAAATTGAAACAAAAGCAAAATATAATGAAATTTCTACAGCTGTTTGTAAAAATTTTTGATACTTTTAGCGTTTTGAAATGGAATAAAATTTGAAAAAAATTGCATTAGGTGCTACTAAAGTCTTTAAAAAAAATAATACAAAAAGTAAAAAACCAGGAAAAGATTTTATTGCATGAGCAAAATGATTATATTGAGAAGCTGTTGGATTTTGGAAAAAGAAAAGCAAAGAATTAATTGAAGCTAAAAAACGTAAAGAAAAATTAGAACTAGAGTTTAAAAAATGAGAAGAAGACAAATAAGAACAACTACGTTAGTTTAAAAAAATTGAATATTTAATGACTTAGTCAGGCTTTTATGCTTAGGTTATGGCTTCAAAGCTTGGAATGGTATCTGAAGCAGCGTAGATTAACACTAAATCCACTTTGCTAACTTCAGATGAATGATGACAAGCATAATCTGATGTGCATAAAATGATAAAAAATGATGTTAAAAAGGCCAGTAATATATCAAGTATTGTTAATTTATAAAAAAACGCTAAACTTGAACAAAAAAATTTAAATTTAGCCAAAAACGATAGTGATGAAGAAGATGCTTAATGAATGATGGATAACGGTGGATATGATTTTTCTAATGTAAATATTGACGAAAAATCCTATACAGTTGAAACACCAAGCTCATTTCATGGATCTTTAAAAGAATATTAGCTCAAAGGACTTCGTTGGCTTGATAATTTATATGAGCAAGGCATTAATGGAATTCTTGCTGATGAAATGGGGCTTGGTAAAACAATATAAGGGCTTGCTTTATTAGCGCACATTTCAGAGCATAAAAATAACTGGGGTCCATTTTTAGTAATAGCTCCTGCCACAACTTTATTTAATTGGCACTCTGAAATTCTTTGATTTACTCCAGCTTTAAAGGTTTTACCTTATTGGGGTAATTTAAATTAAAGAAAAGAACTTTGAAGATTTTTCTAACAAAAATATCTTGGACAAAAAACATCACCATTTCATGTTTTTGTCACATCATATTAAATTGCTGTTCTTGAAGAGAAAACACTTTAAAGGTTAACATGGAATTACATGATTTTAGATGAAGCTCAAGCTATTAAAAGTATTAATAGTTAAAGATGGTAAATTCTTTTAAATTTTAAAAGCTGAAACAAATTACTTTTATCGGGCACTCCAATTTAAAACACAATGGCTGAATTATGGGCTCTTTTGCATTTTATAATGCCCAAACTTTTTGATAGTCATGATTAGTTTTAGGAGTGGTTTTCAAAAGATATTGAAGCTAGTTCCATAGATAAATCAAAATTAAATCAAAATTAATTAGATCGCCTTCATGCTATTCTTAAGCCATTTATGTTGAGAAGAGTTAAAAAAGATGTTGAAAAAGAAATAGGAAAAAAGTTTGAACATGAAATAATGTGTCCTCTTTCAGATCGTTAACTTCTACTTTACAATAAAATAAAAAGCAAAATTTCAATAAGTGATATTTTCCAAATGTGAGAAAATGAAGAAAAAAGTAAAAATCTAATGAACATTGTTATGCAATTATGAAAGGTATGTAATCATCCGGATCTTTTTGAATGAAAATTAGTTTGATCTCCATTTTACTTTTCAGATTTAACTGGAAATTCATATTATAATGTTCATATTAAAGAACGTCTTGCATTCCTGACTGTTAATAAATTAGACAATCCATTGTCCACAACTTATCCAGATTGCTTAAACAACTTTCTTAAAGACTCTTTAGTAGCAAATTAATTTTTGTTTCTTCTTTAAGATATATATAAAGATTTTTCCTTAAAATTAAAAGAAACGTTGATTTAGTATAATTTTTGTGTATTTTGAAATTAGCACAGTCTTTTAGAAATGATGATTAACTTACATTATGTTTTATAGCAAAGCAAAAATGCTTATGATTAAGATAAACCAGGATTAAGAATTTACCTCAAAAATGTTAATATACCAAATATATTATTAATAAACAAAGAATAAGAAATTTTTTCGTATAAAATTACAGGACTTCAATCAATTTACATTCCAAAGATATTGGCAAAACCTCCTCAATTAATATGCTCCAATCCAAAAGTAGATATTTCAAATTAAATCTGGAACTGAAGTAATGCAAAATCTATATAAATGGAGTATCCAATTTTTGCTTCTTTAATTTCGGAATCATCAAAATTGCATTATCTTGATAAGCTTTTATATTGATTAAAATCTGAAAATAAGCGTGTTTTAATATTTTGTCAAATGACGAAAATGATGGATATTTTAGAAGAATTACTTTAGCATCGAAAATATGAGTATTTTAGACTTGATGGTTCATGTAATATTAATGACTGAAGGGATATGGTCAATGAGTATCAATCAAATGAAAGAATATTTGCGTTTCTTTTAAGTACACGAGCAGGGGGACTAGGGGTAACACTAACAGCAGCTGATGTTGTAATCTTTTTTGATAATGACTGGAATCCTACAATGGATGCTCAAGCTGCAGACAGAGCTCATAGAATAGGTAGAACAAAAGATGTAGACGTTTACATTTTAATTTCAAAAAATACAATTGAAGAAAAAATTGTATATAGAGCAAAATAAAAGAAAGACGTTTAGTAGACTGTTTATAGTGGAGAAGCTTTTAAAGGAAGTGTCTTCAAATCACATGATGTTCTTAGTCTTCTTTTTGAAGAAAATGAAATGATTAAAGCAAATCTTATTCAAGCAAAGCCCAAAGCATTAATCGAGCGTGAACCTGAACCAGATTTAAACGCTACAGTGTAAAATTAATTGCATATAATATTATAATTTTAACATTAATAATTTAAAAAAGAGGTTTCTTTTTAAAATTAATTATTAAACGGGGTTTGGGGTTTGGGGTTTGGGG
>CAZBNX010000133.1:0-3860 GCA_964493255.1 uncultured Pseudomonas sp. | reverse complement strand
CCGCCCGGCGCGGCGGTGATTTTGCCCTGATTGGTAACGGCTGCACGGCTATTACCGCTAAAGGTGTATTTGCCTGCGATGAAATCCGCCGTGCTGATATTTTGCGTCGAAGCCACTAAACCGCTGGTATTCACCTGTGCATCGGGGGTGAACAAAATGCCATTCGGGTTGACGAAAAACACCTGACCATTGGCATTGATACGGCCTTGAATTACCGAAACATCGGAGCCAAGCACACGGTTAAGCGCAACGGATTGCGATGTCGGTTGCACGAAATCAACGCTTTTACCTTGCCCAACATTAAAGCTTTGCCAGTCAATCGCGGCGCGGTCGCTGGTTTGCTTGACGGTCATTTGGTTGCCCGATTGGCTGATGCTGGCCTGACCCGCTACCACAGAACCGTTCGTGGGCAGCCCTTGCGCCATCGCAACGGGGCTAACGGCGACCGCCACCAACAGCGCGGAGTTATTAACCAATTTGAGGGCGCGGAAGGTTTTGCCTTTACCGCAGGCTTTGCCGATTTCAGAAACCGCTTGCCAAACACCTTTGGCAGCATTCCATACGACACGATAAACAGCATTCAGGCTAGAGTTCATAAGGCACACGCAGGCTATGTTATTTTGATGCGCTGCATTGTAAATGAGAGAATAATTATTCAAGCGTTATGCAAGGATTTGTAAGGTTCGTGCGGAATACATAGCAATATCCCGTCGTAAAGAGGTGAATATGTCAGAAAAGCACAAACAACCCACCGTATTCATTCCGCATGGCGCTGGGCCTTGTTTTTTTATGTCGTGGAATCCGCCGCAGGCGTGGAAGCCGATGGAGCATTTTTTGCGCGGTTTTGCACACACCTTGCCACAGCCACCGACCGCTATTGTGGTGGTGTCCGCGCATTGGTTAGCGCCGGTATTTAGCGTGACCGCGCATCCCAATCCCTGAATGATTTTTGATTATTACGGCTTTTCCGCACCGACTTATGAACTGCAATACCCCGCACCCGGTGAGCCCGCTTTAGCCGCGCGCGTGGTGAATCTATTGCAGGACGCCGGTTTTGATGCGCAACGTGATGACCAACGCGGCTTCGACCACGGGGTTTTTATTCCTTTATTGTTGATGTTCCCGGAGGCGCGTATTCCGGTGGTGCAATTATCGTTGCGCCATGATTTAGCGCCGGAAGCGCACTTGCACGCGGGTCGGGCGTTAGCTGCTTTACGCGAAGAAGGCGTGTTAATTGTCGGCAGTGGTATGAGTTTTCATAACATGCGTGGTTATGGCGATGCGCGTTTTACCCCTATTTCTGAGCAATTCGATACATGGCTAACCGCTGCTGTTGAGGCGCAGCCTGCTGAATGCTGGCAAGCATTGGCGGCCTGGGAACAGGCACCGATGGCGCGTTTGTGTCATCCGCTGCGTGCCGAAGAGCACCTTTTACCGTTAATGGTGGTGGCTGGTGCCGCTGCCTTTGACCAAGGTAAAAAGATTTTTAGTGATGGCGTGTTAGAAACTACGCTCTCAGCCTTTCGTTTTGGTTGAGTGAATCTCTTTTCTTTGAAAACAGGGTGTTTTCTATGGATTTCTTGCGGAATTTGTCGGTTACAGCGCGTTTGTTTCTGGGTTTTGGGTTGTCGCTGTCGTTGGGGTTGCTGATTACGGCGGCGGGGTTTTTCGGGTTCCATCAGGTCGCGCAATCCAAGCACCGGCTGGAAGTGTACGGCACCATGTACGATGAAACGGTGGCCACGCGTGATGGCAATTTTGCTTATGCCCTTGAGCATGATGAAGAATCCATCAAAAGCCACGATGAAGCGATTGGCAACATCCGCGATGCCATTCGTGAGATGCAAAAAGACATCGACCAAAGTGGCCATTATTGGGATGCCAACGACCGCGAATGGATTGCCACGTTATTAAAAGAAGTTGAGCAATACGCCCAAGACCACAAAAGTCTGTTAGCGCGCGGTGCAACGCAAGACATCAGCCACGAGA
This sequence comes from uncultured Pseudomonas sp., assembly GCA_964493255.1. GTDB lineage: Bacteria > Pseudomonadota > Gammaproteobacteria > Pseudomonadales > Pseudomonadaceae > Geopseudomonas. Next base: position 1,871 of record CAZBNX010000133.1, on the reverse strand, counting down.
TTTTCCAAATCAACGAGCGCGTAACGGCACTGCAAGAATACATTAACCTGTATTACAACGCCGAATCAGAAGCCTTGGTGAACACCCTTTCCCGCAGCGAGTGGCTGTTGGCGGTAACAACCTTGGCCGCGCTGTTGATGGGATTAGCAATGGCATACCTGATAGCGCGCCAAATTACCGTGCCGCTGCGTGAAGCCTTGCAAGTGGGGCAAAAGATTGCCGCCGGAGATTTGAGCGTGATGCCTACGCGCCAGCGTCAAGACGAATTGGGCGAACTGAGCAGCGTGTTGGCGTCTATTGTCAGCAACTTCCGGCAGATGATTGGCAAAATCCGCGACAGTTCTGACCACATGCTAGAAACCTCGACCGGCATTGTGAACGGCAGCGCGCGCCTGTCTTCGCGCACGGAGCAGCAAGCCGCCGCGATTGAACAAACGGCCTCCACGATGGAGGAATTGGTGGCGACGGTGCGTAATACCTCGGACAGCACCGAGCAAGCGAATCGTGTTGCCAATGAAGTCAGTGAGCGCGCGTTACGCAGCAGCGACATGATGCGTCAGACCACGCAAAGCATGACGGAAATTAGCCAATCTTCTGAGCGTATGTCGCAAATTATCCATACGATTGAAGGCATTGCTTTTCAAACCAATATCTTGGCACTGAACGCCAGCGTTGAAGCCGCGCGCGCTGGTGAGCAAGGGCGTGGATTTGCGGTGGTGGCGGGAGAAGTACGTTCCTTGGCGCAACGCAGTGACGCCGCCGCCAAAGAAATCAAAGCCCTGATTGATTGTTCGGTGCAGCGTATCCGCGAAGGCAGCACGCAAGTGGAAAGCACGAACAGCGTCATGCAGCAAATGGTGAGCGATGTGGAACGCATCAAAACCTTGCTGATGGAAATTGCCCGCGCCAGCCGCGAGCAAAGCGATGGCATCCAGCAAACCAATAGCGCCGTGGCACAAATTGAGGCCAGTACGCAGGAAAATGCCGCGCTGGTGGACGAGTCGTCTAAATCAGCGGCTGCATTGGAGCGCCAAGCAGAAGAGTTAGCCGACGCTATTGCGGCGTTCCATTTCACAGACGGCACGCATACGCGCAGCGGAGCCTTCGCATGACCGATACCCCGACCACCGACCGCCATTTTGATGCGTTAGCGGTACGTTTCGCAGAGAAAATTTATGGTGGAGCCAAGGGCGCGATTCGTTTAGCGGTGTTGCAAACCGACCTCGCAGAAGTGTTGCCCGCGCGCCCATTGCGCGTTTTGGACATCGGCGGTGGTCTGGGGCACATGAGTCTGTGGTTGGCGCAGCAAGGTCATCACATTACCTTCACGGAACCCGCCGCGCCGATGCTGGACGGCGCGCGCGCGCGGTTTGCGGAAGCCGGTTTATCCGCCACCTTTGTGCAAGCCGCGTGGCAAGAATTGCCCGCGTTGCTGACGGAGCCTTTTGATGTGGTGGTCTGTCATGCGGTGCTGGAATGGTTGGCCGAGCCGCTGACTATTCTGCCGGTGTTACGGCATCTGTGCGCTGAAGGCGGCTGGCTGTCGTTGGCCTTCTACAATAAAGATGCGCTGGTGTACCGCAATTTGTTGAAGGGGCATTTTCGCAAGTTACGCCGTGAGCAGTTTGCGGGCGAAGGGCAAAGCCTGACCCCGCAACGCCCGCTTGACCCCCGCGAATTGGAGGCCGCCATCACGCCGCTGTTTTCTATTCAAGCGCGCAGCGGCGTGCGCGTATTCCATGACTACATGCCCGCCGATTTTCAGCAGCGCGCGGAATTAGCTGACTTGTTAGAAATGGAACTCGCACACCGGCGACATCCCGCGTTTGCGGGCGTGGGGCGTTATCTGCATTGGCTGTGTCAGCCGCGTT
>CAZBNX010000132.1:0-3861 GCA_964493255.1 uncultured Pseudomonas sp. | reverse complement strand
TGCGGCAAATCGTTTGCATTAAAGAGTTTGGTGCCCGGTGATAGTTTGCGGGATGTTATTGCCGCCGAAATTAGCCGCGACCACCCGCAATGGTCAGCGGCTAGTTTTATTTGTTATGCCGATTTATCACGTTACCGTGGGCAATATGTGCAATCGCTACTAGCTTCTGAAAAAGGGGAACTGACCCATTTAGAAGAAGAAGTATTAAGCAGCATGCAGAATCACGAGCTATTGACTAAAAACGTCGAAGATGAATGCGACCAACAATGGACATTAGGCGAAAAATTGGCTGATAAAATTGCCACGTTTGGCGGCAGTTGGTCTTTTTTAATTTGCTTCGCAACGTTTCTTGTTATTTGGATTTTAATAAATAGCATTGCGCTGATTATGCAACCCGTTGATCCTTATCCGTTTATTTTGCTTAATTTGGTGTTGTCTTGTTTGGCTGCGGTGCAAGCGCCTATCATCATGATGAGCCAAAATCGGCAAGAGGCTAAAGATAGGTTACGTTCTCAACATGATTATCAAGTGAATCTGAAAGCCGAATTAGAAATAAGGCATTTACACGACAAAATGGATCACTTACTTTCTCACCAATGGGAACGCCTTGCAAAGATTCAAGAAATACAATTGGATTTGTTATCCGAATTGTCCGCTATCAATAAAGCGCGCAAATAAAAATCACCTAACGTAAGGTTAAGGAATGTTTAAGAAAGTGGCGGCGCAGCCCGCTAATACACAGTCGTTAGATTGGCTTTGTTTTTAACGGAGATAATATATATGCCTTTCACAAAACGTCTTTTGAGTGCCGCATTGGTGGCCAGCTTATTGAGCCAAATGGGATGCGGAACGCTGCTCTACCCTGAGCGGCGCGGCCAAATTGATGGCCGCATCGACCCTGCCGTCGCCGCGTTTGATGCGATTGGCATTTTATTTTTCATCATTCCGGGCGTGGTGGCCTTAGCGGTGGACTTCACCACCGGCGCCATCTATTTGCCACATGGACGTTATAGCGTGGCCCCGGAATTGCTGCGTGACACACTCGACAATCAAGGCCAACCAGATCGCCAAAAACTGCGCCAGCTTTTGCGTACAGAACTCGGCCACGATGTACCGCTGGATGATGCGCGCTTAACCGTTAAACCCATCAATCGGGTGCAACTGGCGAGCAGTACCCTATTCAACCCTGAAACGTGAGGACAAAAAATGACGATAAACCAACAACATGCGCGCCTGATGAAAATGGCGTCCGGCGCGGCGCTGGCTACGGCGTTGCTACTCGTTGCTGCCAAAGCAGTGGCGTGGTGGATGAGTGGCTCGGTGAGTTTACTGGCGGGGCTTACTGATTCGTTGTTGGATGGCGCGGCCTCGCTGATTAACCTGATTGCCGTGCATTACGCGCTGCAACCCGCCGACGAGGACCACCGCTTCGGGCACGGCAAAGCCGAAGCCTTAGCCGGTTTGGGGCAAGCCGTTTTTATTGCCATTAGTGCGGTGCTGGTGGGCGTGAATGGCTTCAATCGTTTGCTGCACCCGGAGCCGCTGGAAGCCACCGCAGCGGGCATGGCCGTTTCTGTGCTGGCGATTGTGATGACGTTTGCGCTGCTGATGTTCCAGCGTCATGTGGTGAAAGTGACCGGTTCAACGGCAATTAACGCCGATTCGCTGCACTATCGCTCTGATTTGCTGCTCAATGGCAGCATTTTGCTGGCGTTGTTCGTCAGTTCATGGGGCTGGCAATCGGCGGATGCGCTGTTTGGTATCGCCATCGCGTTCTATATTTTGTGGAGCGCGCTGGAAATTGCGCGCGAATCTGCCGCTGTTTTAATGGACGAAGAATTGCCCGAAGAAGTGCGCGAACGCATGACACAACTGGCCGCCGGTGTGCCGGGTGTGTTGGGCGCACACGATTTACGCACACGCATGTCGGGAACGCGCTGGTTTGTGCAATTACACCTTGATTTGCCACACCATCTTTCCTTGAAAGAAGCCCATGATTTATGCGAAGCGGTAGAGCGCGAAATCATGGGCGAGTTTTCTCGGGCTGAAGTGTTAGTCCACGCCGACCCGAAAGAGCATTAATTTCCGTCCTTAACCCACAGTAATCGGCGGCAAATCGGACAGGCGGATACTGAGTTTTTCTGAAGGCGCTAACACTTCAGCCTCACCATCCACCACCGCTTTGCCGTTTGAACCCAGCACGCGGGTACGGATACGGGCACGGTTTTTCGGCAATTTTTCCAGCACTTCCAATTCAACGGTGAGCGTATCACCCAGTTTTACCGGGCGCAGAAAACGCAAACTTTGCCCCACATAAACGCTCCCCGGCCCCGGTAAGGTGCTGGCAATCGCGGCACTCACGAAAGCGCCCGTCAACATGCCGTGCGCGATGCGCTCACGAAATGCCGTCCCCGCTGCATAGTCCGCATCTAAGTGCACAGGGTTGCGGTCGCCAGAAACCTCCGCAAATAACTGCACTTCCCGCTCTGTTACTTGACGCACAAACGTCGCTTTCTGCCCAACTTCGAGCGCGTCATACGGCACATTTTCAACCAAGCTCATCGCCCTTACTCCATAAAACCGGCCACACGATGCCGCCGGTGAGGGCGCTAAGGTAAGCGGGTTTCTGGACGCTGGCCAGTTGTGGGCATTGCGTTTGCTTTCAATGACGTGCTGTATTCAGATAGCCGCATCACTCTCCAAGAGGCGCAACATCCCATGACGTATGTAATTCAGCCGCCCGCACAACCTAGCGTGCCCGTTGTTGGCACCGAAGCGCGCTTTCCCGTACACCGTATTTATTGTGTGGGGCGTAACTACGCCGCCCATGCGCGTGAAATGGGCTCTGACCCCAGCCGCGAGCCGCCATTTTTTTTCTGTAAACCCGCCGATGCCGTGATTAGCGCGACCAACGGCGAAACGCTGCAACTGCCTTACCCCGCCGAAACGCAGAACTATCACTATGAAGTGGAAATGGTGGTGGCACTGGCGAAAGGCGGCAGCAACATTGCCCCCGAAGACGCCTTGAGCCATGTGTTTGGCTACGGCATTGGCCTCGACATGACGCGCCGCGACTTGCAAGGCCGCATGAAAGACGGTGGCCGTCCGTGGGAAATTGGCAAGGCGTTTGAACAATCTGCGCCGATGGCGGCGATTTATCCGGTCAGCGCGGTTGGGCATCCAGAAAATGCCGAAATCTGGTTACAGGTCAATGGGGTAGAAAAACAGCGTGGCAATATCAACGATTTGATTTGGCCGGTGGCGGATGTGATTAGCTACCTATCGCGCTTCTTCACCTTGCAACCCGGCGACCTCATCATGACCGGTACACCGGAAGGCGTCGACCCGGTTGTGGCAGGCGATACCCTGCGCGGCCACATTGAAGGGCTGGGTGAATTACAGGTACAGATTATCTAAGCACGGCGTTTGGCGTTGTGTGTCGGGGCGTTAATCCGAGCGCCCCTTTTCAAGGAGAGACCCCGTGATGCGCCCACTTGACCGCTACGACCTCCGCATTTTGGCGGAATTGCAACGTAACGCGCGGCTATCGAATCAAGAACTGGCTGAACGTATTGGGCTGTCGGCGTCGCCCTGTTCGCGGCGCGTTCGGCAACTGGAAGAAGAAGGCTACATCGTTCGGGAAGTCGCGTTGCTTGACCGTAAAAAACTGGGTCTTACGCTCACGGCTCACGTTTTAGTCGGCATGGACCGCCATACCCCGGAACGCTTCGCGCATTTTGAGCAACAAATTCAACGCTGCCCGCAGGTGCTTGAATGCAGTCTCATCACCGGCATGGATGCGGATTACCAGTTAAAAGTCGTGGTCCCGGACATGGAGCATTATCAGCGTTTTCTACTCGG
>CAZBNX010000131.1:0-3890 GCA_964493255.1 uncultured Pseudomonas sp. | reverse complement strand
TCGACCTGCGTAACAATGGCGGCGGCTCCTTACAAGAAGCCAACGAACTCACCGGCTTATTCATCGACAAAGGCCCAACCGTACAAGTGCGGAACGGTGATGGCGCGGTGGATGTACTCACTGACGATGATCCGGGCGTCGCGTACAAAGGCCCTATGGCGGTGTTGGTGAACCGTTTATCGGCTTCAGCGTCGGAGATTTTTGCGGGTGCTATGCAGGACTACAACCGCGCGCTGATTCTCGGCGACCAAACCTTCGGCAAAGGTACGGTGCAAAGTATTCAGCCACTGAATCATGGCGAGCTGAAAATTACGCTGGCGAAGTTTTATCGCGTTTCGGGGCAAAGTACGCAACATCAAGGCGTTATGCCTGACATTGCTTACCCCGCCGCCCTCGACCATAAAGAAATCGGTGAAAGCGCACTGCCTTCAGCCATGCCGTGGGACCGTATTGCGCCCGCCGTGCGCTTACCCGATAGCCCGTTTGCGCCTTATATCAATGAGTTACGCGCCAAACATGACGCCCGCGCCGCTAAAAACCCGGATTTCATTTTCGCGCAGCAAAGTTTGATTTTGTCGCAGCAGTTGGCCAAAGACACGCTGTTGAGCTTGAACGAGCACCAGCGCCGCATTCAACAACAAGCCAATGAAGCGCGCCAACTGGAGCTTGAAAACGCGCGGCGTGTAGCCAAAGGCGAAACTCCGCTCACCGCGCTCAAGCAAAATACGACCAACGACGACGAAGACGCCACCGACAACGACGCTGAATCGACGGCGAATAACCCGAGCAAAGATGCTTTTCTGAGCGAATCAGGACACATTTTGGCGGACTACCTCACCTTGAAAACAGGCGCGGTGGCGCGTCAATAACCCATAACCTCACGCGCGGCTTGGTACTTTGAACTGAGCCGCTAACTCCGCTGCTCGCTGCGTATCAGCGGGCAGACCGGGGCCACCGTTTTGCAGCAAGTCCGCCAATTTAATGACCGCCAACGGATGCCCAGCCGCGACCGCTTGTTGCCAATAGTGGCTGGCGGCTAACGCATCGGGTGCCTGTTGCACACCACCTTTTAGTGCTTGCACACCTAATTGAAACGCGGCCTTGCCATCGCCTTGGGCAGCCGCCAAACGCAATAAACGCAACCCTTCTTCACGCGCAGCAAATCCTTGACCACGAAATAACAGGATATGCCCGTAAAACGATTGCGCGTCTTTATCGCCCATGGCGGATAAACGCGAAAACTGCCCTTCCATCCAACGCCACACCGATGGCTGACGCACGCACCACGTCCACTTCAACAAGTAGCGCGCCAGCCAATACCCTAAACGCGCGCGCATTTTCCAATAGAGCGATGACATGACAAATTCTCCTGTGGGTGACGCATAGGTTATCCACGAAAACTGTGGATAAGTCTGTGGAAAACGAATAGGAACTTCGTGCAATCCCTTGCCACACAAGGCATAGAGACAGATTGCCTATTTTTTATACAACGATACACAACCATTCGCCAGAATAAAAAACGCCCCGATTATCGGGGCGTTTGTTTAGCAGCATTCAACGAAAAAAGAGCAATCAATCTTCGTGATAGCGACGCAGACGCAAGGCTTTACCGGCGACGCGCGTTTCTTTCAAGCGACCTAACAGACGCTCAAGCCCTTCTTCGGGCAGCTCTACAAGGCTAAAGGTGTCACGGATTTGAATGCGGCCAATCGCATCACGCGCCAACTGACCTTCGTTAATGATGGCACCCAGCAGATTCTTTGCAGCAACACCGTCACGCTTGCCCAGCGCAGTACGGCAACGTACACGGCCTTCCGTCAGAGGCTCCAACGGACGACGCGCCCCACGACCTTCACCCGACGGTGCGCCGCGTTCGCCACGGTCACTGCGCTCACCGCCACGCTCAGAGCGTTCGCCACGCGGCGCACGTTCACCGCGCTCGCCACGGTCACGCGGAGCCATTGGCGCAGAAGGGTGCTCACGGCGTACACCTTCTAAATCAAGGGCTTGGCCTTGTGTTTGACGCGCCAACAGCGCCGCCGCCAACTCAGAAGGCGCGCACGCTAAACGACGGCACAGCTCATCACAAACGCTCAGGCTGGCAGCCGCTTCGCCCAACAAAGGACGCAAACCATTCGCCAGACGCTGCAAACGCGCTTCCAGCACCACTTCTGGTTCTGGCAAACGAATTTCTGCCACTTTTTGATTCGTGACGCGCTCAATCACTTGCAACATGCGGCGCTCACGCGGCGTTACTAACAACAACGCACGACCGTCACGACCGGCACGGCCTGTACGGCCAATACGGTGAACATATGACTCAGGGTCATACGGCATGTCGATATTGAAAACGTGGGTAATACGCGGCACATCCAGACCACGCGCGGCGACGTCGGTGGCCACAACGATGTCCAACGAACCATCTTTTAACGATTCAATCACGCGCTCGCGCAGGGCTTGCGGCATATCGCCATTGAGAGCGCTGGCACGGTAGCCATTGCGCTCCAGCAATTCAGCGATGTCGAGGGTGGCTTGTTTGGTACGCACGAACGCAATCAGCGCATCAAATTGTTCAACTTCCAGCAAGCGCAACACAGAAGCAGGCTTCTGGTCAGCGTGTACCATCAGATGTGCTTGCTCAATGCGTGCAACGGTTTGCGTTTTGGTGGCAATTTTGACGTGCTTAGGCGCGTTTAAGTGCTGCTCGGCAATCGCACGAATGGACGCGGGTAACGTCGCAGAGAACAGAACCGTTTGGCGCTCTTCAGGCAGCGCATCAAAGATGACTTCGATGTCTTCCATAAAGCCCAACTTGAGCATTTCGTCTGCTTCATCGAGTACCAAACGCTCAACAGAAGCCAGCAGATTTTCATCACGACGCAGGTGGTCACACAGACGACCGGGCGTGGCGACGATAATTTGCGCGCCCTGACGTAGGGCTTTCAGTTGCGGGCCCATCGGCGCGCCGCCATACACGGCAACCACTTTCACGCCAGACATTTCGCTGGAATAACGCTCAAACGCAGCAGCGACTTGCAACGCCAGCTCACGGGTTGGCGTCAGAATCAGAATTTGCGGCTCACGGCGGCTAGGCTCAAGGCGTGACAGCAACGGCAGTGCGAACGCTGCGGTTTTGCCGGTACCTGTTTGCGCTTGGCCAATCATGTCATGGCCTTCCAGAATGACCGGAATAGATTGCGCCTGAATCGGGGACGGCTCTTCGTAGCCTACTGCGGTCAACGCAGACAACACAGAAGCATGCAAGCCAAGTGCAGCGAAGCCGCCGGCCATAGGAGTATCAGTCATGGGTTTTGCCTCATACCAATCCGCAAAGACCCAATGCCAATACTGCACCAGCCAATAGCACGACCTAAAGTCACCCTGGCAGCCTGTCAGCGGGGATTTGCGAAGTTGCGTGAAATGAAAATCGAAAGGTGTTCGGAGGAACACAACCGAAGCCAGAAGGCTTCGCGGAATACAGTTTACTTAATGCAAGTAACTGAATTTTGCGGCGCGCATTGTATAGCAGGATGCTTGCCAAGTCGCCTTATTTTCACGCCTCACATGCGCAACATGCCTTTAACGTGCGGCGCGCAGTCTCTCTAGCAGCAAACTCGGGTCATAACCCAACTGCGGTATTAAGGCCTCACTGCGCGCCAACCAGCGTGCAAGCGGCAACGCGGCTTCGGCTTCCGCCGGAATAAATAACACCACATTGCCTTCTAACAAGGGGCATTCCCAATAATTGTACCCAAACGTACCTCGCAACAAGGCCGCGCCTACAGGCCGACCTTCCGCTGTGCTCCATTGATTAATCACCAACCACCCACCGGGGCGCACATGAGCATGACACTCGCGCAAAAACTGACTGGATACATGCGCCGCCGCTG
>CAZBNX010000130.1:0-3965 GCA_964493255.1 uncultured Pseudomonas sp. | reverse complement strand
GAACCCGGGACCTACTGATTACAAGTCAGTTGCTCTACCAGCTGAGCTATACCGGCTTTGTTGGGCGCGCATTCTAGCGATTTTTTAAGTGAAGTAAACCCCAAAAATCGCCTTCATGAGTGTTTTTAGACTTTAGTAGCGTCGAAACTCGTCATGGCAAGCGCGGCAGGTTTTCTGCATTTGCTCGACCGGCGCGGCAAGGGCTTCGGCGCGCAGCGGTTGCGCGCGGCTGGCTTCTAATAGCGCGGCGGTGCTGGCCTTAAATTCTTCGGTGCGTTGTTTGAACAGCTCCGGTTTGCTCCACACTTCAGGGCGTGAGCTGCTGTTATCTTCGCGCGTAGCTGGGAAATGCTGCCACGGCTTTTGCGCTAACTCATTGAGTTTAATCGCGCCTTCTGCAAATTTTTTATCGTCAAACGGAATGCGCCCACGCAACATGCCGCCTAAATCTTCGCTGGTACGCAGCATTTGCTTAAAGAGGGCTTTGCGTTGACCCAACGGTGAATTGGGGTCGATGTTGTCGCAAGCGGTTAGGCCAAGGGCGGCAATAGCTACAAGCAAAAGACGGATTTTCATGGGGGTTCCCAGCAGGTCATCGGCGGTGGCGCGCAGTATCGGCCTATCTTGAGAGGCGGCCAAGGGGGCAAGTGTATGGAGCGATGGCAAGCCGCAGGGCTATAATCCGCGCGCTTTGTGCGGTACATCCGCATCCTGCCTCCCGTCCGAGGGGCGTTGCAGCAAGCATTAATCGCTTGTCAGGCTCGGGCGGGCAGCTCTCTTTTAACGGCGCCCATTCGACTGAAGAATGGAGATACGCATGAGCGCTGCGTTCACTGATTACAAAGTGGCTGATATTTCTCTGGCCGATTGGGGCCGTAAAGAAATCATCATTGCTGAATCTGAAATGCCTGCTCTGATGGGCTTGCGCGCCAAGTACAAGGCCAGCCAACCGTTGGCCGGTGCCAAAATTCTGGGCTGCATTCACATGACCATCCAAACCGCCGTGTTGATTGAAACGCTGGTGGCGCTGGGCGCGGAAGTGCGCTGGTCATCGTGCAACATTTTCTCCACCCAAGACCAAGCGGCGGCTGCGATTGCGGCAGCGGGTATTCCGGTGTTTGCGTGGAAAGGTGAAACCGAAGCCGAATACGAATGGTGCATTGAGCAAACCATTCTGAAAGACGGTCAGCCGTGGGATGCCAACATGGTGCTGGACGATGGCGGCGACCTGACCGCTATCCTGCACCAGAAATATCCACAGATGCTGGACGCCATTCACGGCGTTACCGAAGAAACCACCACCGGCGTGCATCGTCTGCTGGACATGCTCAAAGCCGGTACGCTGAAAGTGCCTGCCATCAACGTCAATGACGCGGTGACGAAGAGCAAAAACGACAACAAATACGGCTGCCGCCACAGCCTGAACGACGCCATCAAACGCGGCACCGACCACTTGCTGTCTGGCAAGCAAGCGTTGGTGATTGGCTACGGCGACGTGGGCAAAGGCTCTGCACAATCACTGCGCCAAGAAGGCATGATTGTGAAGGTCTCGGAAATTGACCCCATCTGTGCCATGCAAGCCTGCATGGACGGTTTCGAGGTGGTTTCTCCGTACCTCAACGGTGAAAACGACGGCACCGACGCCAGCATCGACCGCGCCTTACTCGGCAAAATTGACCTCATCGTCACCACCACGGGTAACGTGAATGTGTGCGATGCGGGCATGTTGAAGGCGTTGAAAAAGCGCGCCGTTGTCTGCAACATCGGCCACTTTGATAACGAAATCGACACCGCTTTCATGCGCGCCAACTGGGCATGGGAAGAGGTGAAGCCGCAAGTACACAAGGTACATCGCACCGGCAACGACGGTTTCGACCCGCTCAATGATGATTATCTGATTCTGCTGTCAGAAGGTCGTTTGGTGAACTTGGGCAACGCCACCGGCCACCCAAGCCGCGTGATGGATGGCTCGTTTGCTAACCAAGTGCTGGCACAAATTCACCTGTTCGGTGCGAAGTTCGCGGCGTTACCCGCAGCGGAAAAAGCCGGTCGCGTGACCGTTGAACTGCTGCCGAAAAAGCTGGATGAAGAAGTGGCTTTGGAAATGGTGAAAGGTTTTGGTGGCGTCGTGACGCGCCTGACCAAGCCACAAGCCGATTACATCGGCGTCACGGTTGAAGGCCCCTTCAAGCCAGAAACCTATCGTTATTGATTCTTTCGCGTGGGGCGGCTGCGGTCGCCCTTACGCACGTCACAGGGTGGGCGTTTCGCTCATCCTGCAAGGAGTGCAGCAATGCCCCAAGAGCGTCGTTATAGCTTCGAGTTCTTCCCGACTAAAACCGATGCTGGCCACGAAAAGCTGTTGACCGTAGCCCGCGAGCTGGCCAGCTACCAACCTGATTTTTTTTCATGCACTTACGGCGCGGGCGGTTCAACCCGTGACCGCACGTTAAACACCGTTTTGCAGCTTGACCAAGACATTAAAATCCCAACCGCGCCGCATTTATCCTGCGTAGGCGACAGCAAAGACGAATTGCGTCAGTTGCTGAATACCTACAAAGCGGCGGGCATTCATCGCATTGTGGCGCTGCGTGGCGACTTGCCGTCAGGCATGGGCGCGGCCAGCGGTGAATTGCGTTATGCGAATGAATTAGTTGAATTTATTCGTGCGGAAACCGGCAATCATTTTCATATTGAAGTGGCGGCGTATCCCGAAGTGCATCCGCAAGCGCGTCATTTTGAAGATGATTTGCAAAACTTCGCGCGTAAATGCCACGCCGGTGCCGACAGCGCCATTACCCAGTATTTTTTCAGCGCCGATTGCTATTTCTATTTTGTAGAGCGCGCGCGCAAACTGGGCGTAGAAACACCCATTACTCCCGGCATTATGCCCATCACCAACTACAGCAAGCTGGCGCGTTTTTCGGATGCGTGCGGTGCTGAGATTCCGCGCTGGATTCGCAAACAACTCGAAGCCTACGGCGATGATTTGGAAAGCATTCAAGCCTTTGGTGAGCAAGTTGTCACCGAAATGTGTGAGCGCCTGTTAGCGGGCGGCGCGCCGGGTCTGCACTTCTACACCTTGAACCAAGCTGAACCGAGCTTGGCGATCTGGAAAAACCTCGGCTTACCGCGCTGAGGTCGGGCTTTCGCCCCCATGCTACGGACCACCGTCCAGACCATCACTCAGCGCAGCGTGGTGGCCGTCGGGCGGGGGCGCGGTGTAGGCCGCGCCCTGTTCGCAGCCCTGATGATAATGCGCGCATCAAGATAGGAACCCCGCATGTCCTTTACCTCTCTCGGATTGTCCGAGGTTTTAGCGCGTGCCGTTGAAGGCGCGGGCTACCGTGCGCCAACGCCGGTGCAACAACGCGCCATCCCTGCGGTGTTGGAAGGTCGTGATTTGATGGTGGCTGCCCAGACGGGTACCGGCAAAACGGGCGGCTTTGCGCTGCCGGTGCTAGAGCGTCTGTTTCCGAATGGCCACCCCGACCGCGAGCATCGCCATCGCCCCAAACAAACCCGCGTTCTGGTGTTGACGCCCACCCGTGAGCTGGCCGCTCAGGTGTACGACAGTTTTCAGTTGTATGCGCGCTATTTGCCGTTCAAGGGCGCGTGCATTTTTGGTGGCGTGGGCATGAACCCGCAAATTCAAGCCTTGCGCCATGGATTAGATGTGCTGGTGGCGTGCCCCGGTCGTTTGCTGGATTTGTTGGGTCAGCACGCTGTTGATTTGAGTGGCGTAGAAATACTGGTCTTGGATGAAGCCGACCGCATGTTAGACATGGGTTTCATTCACGACGTAAAGAAGGTGTTAGCGCGTTTGCCCGCTAAACGGCAAAATTTGCTGTTTTCGGCGACGTTCTCGCCAGAAATCGTCGATTTAGCGAATCGTTTGCTGCACAACCCTGAACGCATCGAAGTGACGCCGCCCAATACCACGGTGGAACGCATCGAGCAGCGCG
>CAZBNX010000129.1:2919-4027 GCA_964493255.1 uncultured Pseudomonas sp. | reverse complement strand
GGGTTTAATGGCGGGGTTTGTGTTGATGATGTTTTTGGATACGGCGTTGGGGTGATAGCGCATTAAAGAAACAGGTTAGCCCCATTTTCATAATGGGGCTTAATTATTTGTTACTGTAATTTGAAATTACACGCGGCTAATCCAATACTACAGTCGTCGCCTGTAGAGCCTTTAACAAACTCATCAGAATAAAAACGCTGGGTTAATTCAGATCGTTTTAATTCATTATTTCTCAGTTTATCTAACCATTTTCCAATTTGCGGTGCTATATGTTTTCCATCGTTAGAAGCCAGCCTCTCAGCTGCGCCATCACTCATCGCACCAAAACCAATAATAGTGTTCGAATCAATTCCTCCAGTTTCTACTGAGTTAGGTGATAAATTACTGTCTATAAATGATGTTTGGTTGGCAAACTCTCCTTTCCCTAAGTTGCCAACAGCTTCTAAGACAAGACCATTTTCTAATGCTCTTTGGAAGAAGATAACGCCATCACCAATTTTTAGCCAAAGCGTGCGAACTTTCCCGAATACAACAACATTTAGCGTGCATCTAAAGTCATTAATTGAACGTTTATGCAAGGCAGCTAAGTCTTCTAATATGCCTTTTGCATGTTTAACAATAAGAAGAGAAAAAGTTTGTACAGTTCTGTTTCCGGTGATTTCAGTGGAATCAAGTAGATTTTTTAAATCATTTTCTAGTGTAAATAAAAACCTACTTACACCAAGTACCACTGCTTGAGAGCCTATTTCAGAAACAGCCGCACTACCTGCTCCATCAGCAAGAATAACCATTGCGCGTGTATCATGAGACGAAACAACACTATCTTGGCACGGTATTTTTAAAGATTTATTAATATGTGAAACGCCACAAATTGCTTCGTATTGCGAGTTCCAGTTAAGTTGAATTAGTTTTTTTTCTTTAGGTTGAATTAAGCGTTCTTCAATTTCAGAAACCTTCTTTCTAGACGGTTGTGTGAGAGCTGATTTTTCATCTGACGTTCTTGATCTAGAAAGAACCTTTCTAACGTTAACATTTAGGACTGGCGTTGCAACTTCCTCGATGGTTTCAACCTCGGAAACAGGGCTGGCAGGTTGTTGCGCTGGCGTTG
>CAZBNX010000129.1:0-2819 GCA_964493255.1 uncultured Pseudomonas sp. | reverse complement strand
GCTGGCAGGTTGTTGCGCTGGCGTTGTAGCTTCCTCGACGGTTTCAACCTCGGAAACAGGGCTGGCAGGTTGTTGCGCTGGCGTTGTAGCTTCTTCAGCTATTTGAGTAGCACAATCGGACGTAACGAAAGTATTATGTTTGTCACTCATTATTTTTTCCTTATTCGTTGATTTCAAGTGAGTGCGTTACTTTTTAATAACGCACCCGTCACTTCAATGGTGATGCGTATTAATCAAGAGATGGTTTTGAACCATTGTATTCGCTTGATTTGGGGTGCTGTGGACACATTTCACCGTCACCAAAATAACCTTTATTCAAATCATTTCTATAGCGTGTTAAATTATCTATCCATTCTTTAGTAGTTACACGCGCTTTAGGATTATCAGCGCCATCAGTAAATGTTTGTATGAAACAGTTTTTCATGTAATGTGGCATCCAACTCCAAATATTGTACCAATTTCCTTTTGGGATATTTTCTTTCCCATTTTTACCTTTCCCATAAGGAAAGTTACCATTTTTCAGATTTTCTACGGGGTCGGCACCGCCTACTATGTCGTAAGGGTGTCTTCCGAGCATTAAGCATTTAAATAGCACAATCGCTATTGAGAAATACTCGCTCTCTAATGTTCGAGTTATTTGGTCAAATTTTTTTCCTTGATGCTCTTTAGGTGTCATGTCAGGGCTGCCAACAGGACATGGAAAGCCTTTTACTTGATAGCTGTCACAGTCAATTAAGTAGGCTTTGTAGGTTTTCGGGTCGAAAAATATATTGTTTAGGTTGTAATCACCAATAAATACTTTTTCTTTATGCAGCAGATCTATTTTTTTGAGCAAGTCAATCAGCGCATTGACAACCAAACCTCTGTTAGCATTCGGAAAATACTTATCCTTATTATAGAGATAGGGATGTGCCAAATAAAAAGCAGGCACTCCAGATATACGACGCATAGCATATCCAACCCAGTTTTTATTTACATCGAAAACAGGGCTTATAGGCCAGCTAATAAATTTTTCATCTCTAATTGGCATGACGCGCATGGTGTCTATCTTTTTTTCTAATGTCTTTTGTGTATTGTGATAGATCTTGACCAGAATATTATTCTGATTGGGCGTGTTGGTTTGCACTTCGTAAACTGTACCCTCACCACCACCGCCAATTTCACTACCTAAGTTAGCCGGTGTACCGTCTGGAGTGTATACCGTTTTTAGACTCATTTGAGTTTACTCTCTCTATAGAATATATAATGGTTTATTTTTGCTGCTTTGCCATATTTGCCATACATGACAAAGCAGCGAGCGAGGCGCGATTTAGATTAGATACTTGCCCATGAATTAATAGGCGACAGGTTGATGGCAGCCGTTGTTGAGTTTGATGCAGATACTCTGCTCATACTGGCTGAAAGCCATTCAAAAAACGCCTTAAAGTTCAATCCATTTAACGGCACTGCTTGCTTCGCAGTGAAGGCATTTAAAATATTCATATCTGCACCAGCCACGCCTATTGGCAAAGAAACAAGCTTGCGCTGATCTGAAAGATTTTTAGCTCGTTGTGCGGGGCCTTGCCAAGCATCAGTAGGCGCGCCATCACTAATAATTACTAACCAAGGTTGATAGTAGGCAATTCCATTTCTTTTATATTCATTTTTTCTACCTTCCAGCATATTCAAAGCAGTATCAACAGCCTCTCCTATGGGGGTTAAACCATAAGCAGTGACATTACTTGAGGCACCATCAGGGATATTAATAACCGTTGTAAATGGCTGCTGGACGCTAACTGTATCTCCAGCAGAGATGATAGCTAAATCAACAGAACAAGCAGCTACGTCATCATTTTTCACGGCTTCAATGAAAGCGGTAATTCCCTTATTTAACTCATTAATTGGTGATCCGCTCATGGATGAAGAAGTATCAATAACCAAAATACATGCGCAACGTGTAGATGGATTTTGAATGAGATCATCACTATAGCTTTGTTTTGCTTGCTGGTTGTAATAATTAAGCTCAAACATTTGAAGCTTCCTTTTTTTTGGGGGGGGTGGGTTTGGTTTTTTCTGGTAACTCGAATCAAGTGGCTACTTTTTTACTCTAAACCAAGTGCAAATCTTTTAAAAAAAATTTCAATGATCTCAGCTTTTCTGAAAGAATTTTGTAATCATCAAAGCTTGCTTCAAGAGCAAAATACATAAGACTTTTATCGGAGTAAAATGGATATCTCAGATTATTATGAAGCTGGTTGTATTTTATACCACCTAAAATATGCTCTTTTACAAGAGAGGTGATATGGTCGCGCTTTAATAAATCTCCAGCGGATTTCATTTCTATTAATAATTCTATGGCGCTATCCAAAGAATGATTACGGCTTTTTTCTCTGAAGTATTTAAGTTGTGGATTAACAAGTGCGAATATTCTTGAGCGAATCTCTTTCTCCATCGCTTGAATCAATAAATAGCAAGCAATTCGATAGCTACCAGAAGCAGCGCATATGTTGGCAGTACGTGCATCATCTTCAGCAAGCTTTTTGAGCTCATCGCTCAATACGACATCTTTTTTCAAGGATCCAATGCGCTGCATACAATTTACCTAGCTATTTTCTGAAAGTGTTACTTCTTCTGAGTGCAAGGAGGCCAACCTTGGCTGGCGCAAATAATGTTCTTTCAATACGACAGGTTGTGTCGTTCCATACTCAGCACTTCAAAAAAACTTCACTTTTTTTCGACTTTTTCTGCGTTTTTCCAAAATTCTGGCAACACCTCCGCCAATTCTTGCACATTCAACGGCGCGCGCAAGAAGCCATATTGCAAACCATCGGGGCCGATGA
>CAZBNX010000128.1:2033-4042 GCA_964493255.1 uncultured Pseudomonas sp. | reverse complement strand
CTTCCAGCGAATTGCTGACGTTACGAATTAACACCTCTCCCGAACGTGGAAATGGCTGCTCTAGTAAAGCACCCATAAATAAACGCGCCGCATTTAAGGGTTGTAATAAATCATGGCTAACAGCAGCCAAGAATTTAGTTTTAGATAAATTGGCCTGTTCAGCCTCGCGTTTTGCTTCACGCAGGCGCGCTTCTGCACGCGCCCGCTCGTCGATTTCATCGCGTAACTGACTGTTGACGTTGGTGAGTTCTGCCGTGCGTTCACGCACGCGGCGCTCTAAATTTTGATATGCCTGATGCAAGGCTTCTGCGGTGCGCCGCCGTTCGGTAATGTCGCGGATGAGCACGAAAATGCCCAATACCGTCCCGCCCGGTTCTCGATTGGGTACATAAGAGCGCAGCATGTAGCGTTCTTGTCTCGCTTGGTTGCGCTCGGCCATTTCAAACGTGACGTTTTCGCCCGTTAGCGCGCGCTCCATGTAAGGCTCTAACAGGCTGCAATGTTCGGCGCTGTGAACCGCTTGCAAACGCTGCCCCAGCATCGCGCCGCGCGGCCAGTGGTACCACTCGTCATACACTTTATTGGTGAATTCATAGGTGAAATCGCGGCTAATGTACGCGATTAGGGCGGGAACTTGGTCAGTAATGAGCCGAATCCAACGCTCACTCTCGCGCAGTGTTTCGGCGTACCGATACCGCTCAGTAATGTCGGTATAGGTATTCACGAAGCCGCCCGCTGGCATGGGATGCGTGCGAACTTCCAACACCCGCCCATCAGATAAACGCTGTTCGCGCTCACGCAATAACGCGCCGCGTTCGTCGCGGCTATAGGGCGTCAATAATTGGACTTCACTGCGGGCCATCACATCCGCAAATAACGAATGAGCCAGCGGCTTATTCTCCAAACCGACCAACTCAAGGAAACGACCGTTCCATATTTCCAGCTCACCGCTGACGTTAATCACCGCCACGCCTTGCGAGAGGTTATCCATTGTGCGTTGCAGCAAGTGGGATTTTTGCGCCACGGCCTGCTCACGGCGCAGCATTTCGTTATGTTTAACGCCGGTAATATCGGTGTACAAAATAACTAAACCGCCTTCGCGTGTGGCTCGCTCACTGACTTGCACCCAACGCCCATCATGTAAACGATAAAGCGTGCAATCTTGTTCCCCATCGCTGTGCGTTTCGACCACTAAACCGGAATTACTAATTAAGCGGCGCAGCATTTCCAATGGGGTGCCGCGCCTGATTTCAACATCGGTGGCCCACATTGCCCGAAAGCGTCGGTTAGATAATAAAAGGCGTTGCTCGGCATCGAATAAAACAAACGCATCCGAAATACTTTCAATCGCATCGATTAGATATTGATGCGCGGATTCAGCCCGTCCGCGTGCTTCTAATAATAAAGCGTTGCTGGTTTGTAATTCCGTCATGGCGCGATTAAGCGCATCGGTGCGCTCACGCACTTGCTCGGCCAAAACCACCGAATGCTGAAACGCGGCATAAGACGCATCAGCACTCTGCGGCCCGGCACTTTCCACGCGCTCAATCAGCGCCGCATTAATACGTTCTAGTTTCGCGTTGAGGGTGCTCAAGGTGGCCACCTGAGCACGCAAATACGCCAGTTCGTCAGCGGGAGGAAGCGCGGAGGCTTCGTCCGATGGCAACGCCGGTGAAGGTTTGGTTGATGTGCATGCCATTGAACTGTTCCCCGTAGGTGTTAAAGCCAATCACCCGTTGGTCAACCAACAAGCGGGCCGTTTCTGCCACCAAGCCGCGTGCTTCCACCTCCATTCGGCGAAGAAAACAATCACAACCGATGGTCAATAACAATGGCCCTAAACGCTGTTCTAAGCCATCAAACAACGCTTGCAAATTGGGGACGAGCGGCCCCGGCTGCATGGCGGTCAAAACAATGCCGTTTTCGACCGCGCAATAAAACGTCAGGCTGAGGTCTGGGTTTACGCGCTGAATAGAACGAACGTAATACTGGTCGCCAATACGCACCGC
>CAZBNX010000128.1:0-1933 GCA_964493255.1 uncultured Pseudomonas sp. | reverse complement strand
CGGCGACTGCCTCGGCATTCTTCAACGAGCTGCGCGACTACATTTTGCGCGTCTAATAAATTAAAACTGTCGAGCGCATCAATGCGCGCGGTGGCAATCGAAAACGCCCGATGGTCGAAACCCACGGCGCTGATACAGCCACGACCATAACCCAGCGGAGTAATTTCCCCCGCCGTCGTGCAACCAATTAACGGAACGCCGCCAAAATATTGTTCTAATGCCGCAGCTAGGACAGGCAAATCGTATTTCGCACTGCAAAAAAACAGGACACAACCCAAATGCGGGTGCATGAGCTGGCGAGCCAAATCCTGAGCCGCTGTTTCAACATCGGCGGATTCCGATAACGCCAAGCGCACGACATCATCAGAATGGTCTTCCATAGCGCCTCCCGCAGGCTAAAAAAACAAAGGCCATTCTAGCCCTCGCCAACGAAATAAATCCGTTTGCTAACACTAGAATGGCTGACGTTACTTAGAAGCTAACCGTAGCGCCAAGGGCGAAAGTACGGGTATTTTCATCTAAAGCAGCGTTATCGCGGCCTTCGATTTTGAAGCGATTCACTTCAGCCACCAGCTTCAGGTTGTCGTTGACATCGTGGAAGAACGCGATGCCGCGCGTGCTGTAATCAGCCGCAGTACCTAAGCCGTTGCCGTTGTCTTTGGTTTTGCCATACGACAGTGCTACACGGTTGCTGCCAAAGCGGTAGGAGCCTTGCATCAGATAGCCCGTGCTATCCACTTCACGCAAGGTAGGTTCCGTTAAGTTATTGGTAAAGAAAGGATTAATGCCTTCTGCTTTGAACCCTGAAGCGGTCAGGCTGAGGTTGCCCATTTTAGCCTGCACACCATACCCAACGCCTTTAGAGGTAACGTCTGACACCGTGTTATCGGTATTTTCTGACGTTTGTTGCATACCGCTTACCCATGAGGTGAATTGGGTATCCGCTACGTTGAATTGGTAGGTAATTTCTGTCTCGAAGCGCGGGCTTTCTTGGTAAGCCTTACCTGTTGCGCTGCTGTCGTTGGTGTCTACGGGGTCCATCAAGCCCGCCGCAATCCGCAGGCCGTTCATCTTCGGTGAGCGCCATGTGATTTGCGAGGTTGGGAACGGATACGGGTAACCGCTGCCAATGTTGCCGAAAGATACGCCGCCGCCATCGACAAGGCCGAGCGTGTCGCTGACTTGGCCGTAACCCGTCAGCATTTCATCCAGCAAAATGTTAGAGCGGGCAAACAGGCCAAAGTCTTTACCAATCAAGACCTCGCCCCACGCATTGTTAGACACCGTGGCATAAAACTGACGCACGTCGATGGCGGTATCCGTACCGTTTTGCTCACCGTCATTGATCGTGACCCAGAAAGAGGAACGACCGCCCAACGTCAAATCACCGGCTTGCTTGCTGAAATTGAAGCCAATGTAGTTAGGCAGAAAGCCCATTTTTACGCGCGATTGCGTGCGGTCGAATTGCTCGCCGTCGCGGTCTACCTTGCTGTTGGCGTAGAAGGTATTGAAATAACCGTCGGTGGAGAAGGTCGTACCGTCTTTGTCAAACAGGGTGATGGCGGCGCTGGCGGGCAGGCTGGCAGCCAATGAGATACTTGCTGCCAAAAAGGCCAAGCAGGCTTTGTTCTTGTTCATGTCGGTCTCCGCTTGCTTCAGATTGACTGCCCAGAACAGCAGTCAACCCGATTATCCGAAGCCCTCTGACTGCGCTACATCCTGCACTGGGTGCGGTGCTTTGCTACTTTCGCGCCTACTACTACCCGCTACTTTAGCGGGGTGAACCATCGCTTACGAGCCAGCGCCAATACACAGACGACGTTTCTGACGCCAGCAACGTGCGCGCCTGCTGGCGCAGCGTATCAAGGTTAAGTGTTTGTAAATTAAAGAGAACGTCTTCATCCCAACCGCGTGGCCATGCAGCCCATTGCGT
>CAZBNX010000127.1:2024-4046 GCA_964493255.1 uncultured Pseudomonas sp. | reverse complement strand
GCGCAGCGCCTAGAAAATTACCGCCTTCCCGACAGCACGCTGTATGTCACGTTAGAGCCGTGCAGCATGTGTGCGGGGTTGATGGTGCACAGCCGCGTGGGACGTGTGGTGTATGGCGCGCGTGAGCCGCGTGCAGGCGTGGTGGAAAGCCAAGCCCGTTTCTTTGAACAGCCGTTTTTGAATCATTATTTGCAGGCAGAAGGCGGCGTATTAGCCGATGAGTGCGGCGCTATTTTGCGCGAATTCTTCCAATCAAGACGGCAAAAAGCCGCTACATCGGTCTAAAGCGGCGGCAAGCTACTCGGCGGCGCTTTGTCGATGCCCGGTCGGTGTAGGGTGCGGTCAGCGAGTGAGTTATTTTCAAGCTGCGGCTGGTTTACCCACGTCAAAATGTCGTAGTAACGCCGCACGTTAGCGACAAAATGCACAGGCTCCCCGCCGCGCGCATAACCATAACGGGTTTTGTTGTACCACTTGGGTTGTGACAAGCGCGGTAGCATCCGTTTCACATCCAGCCACCGATTAGGGTTTAGACCGCTTTGGCGTGCCAGTTGGCGTGCGTCTTCCAAATGCCCTGCCCCGACGTTGTAGGCCGCCAGCGCGAAGGCGGTGCGGTCAGGCTCTTTGATGGTGTCGGGCAACGCTTCGAGCGTTTCTACAAAATAGCGTGCGCCGCCTGCAATGCTTTGGCGCGGGTCAAGGCGGTTGGTGACGCCCATCGCTTGCGCGGTGTTTTGCGTCAGCATCATGAGGCCGCGAACGCCGGTTTTTGAGGTGGCATCGGGTTGCCATTGTGATTCTTGATAAGCGATAGCCGCCAACAAACGCCAATCGACGTTATAGGTCGTGGCTGCTTTGCGGAAATGTGACTCGTAGCGTGTTAAGCGTTCTTTGAGGTGTTCAGCAAAGGTTTGCGTGCCCACATAACCCATAACGTCCGCGTGGCCGTAATAGCGTTCGCGGAGTTTTTGAATGGTTTTGATGTGTGTGGAATTGCTGAAAAATGCGTTAACAGCATTGAGTAAACTGTGGTCATTGCTGGCGGGTAACGCCCATGCTTGCGAATAATTGCCTTCCAAATCAAAGGCTACACGCGCATGCGGCAAGGAAAATTGATTCATTGCCAGCTCACTAGCACTGGCGAGTGTGATGTCGATTTTCCCGGAATCGACCATTTTAAGCAGGTCAGCCACTTCGTCTTCGTCGGATTCGTGGTAATCCAGTTCTGGCAAGCGTTGGCGTAATTCAGCCATTAACTCAGCATGACGGCTACCTTTGGCTACCAGAATGCGCTTTCCCAGTAGATGCGTGAGCTGCATGGGCCGCACTTTGCCGCGTCGGTAAACGACGTGGAACGTGGTGTCCATATAGCCACGACTAAATTGAGCGCGCAGGCTGTTTTGTGGTGACGCAAATAAACCCGCCGCCGCGATAGTAGGGCCATTCGGACGATTTAAGCGCGTGAATAAATCGTCGAGATTATCCGCCAATTGTATTTCTAGCCGCACGCCCAGCGACTCGGCAAATCGTGCGGCTAACTCGTATTCAAGCCCTGCGGGGCCGTTGCGGTCTTCGTAATAGGTGGCGGGGCCGTTCAGGGTGATAACGCGCAAAACGCCTTCACCCCGCACGCGCTCTAGGGCGGTGGGTTGTTGTTTGGGCGTGGTTTGGTTGTCACACGCGCCTAGCAGTAACAGCAAAAGCGCGCCGCATAACCAAACCCAAGGGCGTGATAAAGGAATCGTTAGGCTAGGCATGTGTCGAGTATACGCAAAGCCGCCGTCAGGCCAATATCGACCATCGACAGCCTGCGATGCCTGTCACGGGGCTTTGCGGTAGAATCTGCCCTCTTTGCATCCCTGCCCAAGAGGCTGTTCTGACCATGCTGATTCTGCGCGGCACGCCCGCTCTCTCCGCCTTCCGTCACGCCAAACTGCTCGAACAACTGCGCCAAAAAGCACCGGCTGTTACTGGCCTGTATGCTGAATTTGCCCACTTCGCTGAAGTAACGGACGCACTCAA
>CAZBNX010000127.1:0-1924 GCA_964493255.1 uncultured Pseudomonas sp. | reverse complement strand
GATATGGACAGCGCCGCCGCGTTGTTCAGCCATGCCAGCCCTGCGCCTTTCAACAGCGTAGACGTGCTGGGCGGTGGTCATGCCGCGCTGGAAACCGCTAACCGCACTTTAGGGCTGGCGCTGGCAGACGACGAAATTGATTACTTGGTAAAAAGTTTCGTCGAGCTGGGACGCAACCCGCACGACGTTGAATTGATGATGTTCGCGCAGGCTAACTCCGAGCACTGTCGCCACAAAATCTTCAACGCCAGTTGGGATATTGACGGCCAAGCACAGGAAAAATCCCTGTTTGGCATGATTAAAAACACCTACGAAATGCACCGCGAAGGCGTGTTATCGGCGTACAAAGATAACGCTTCGGTGATTGAAGGTTTCACCGCCGGACGTTTCT
Organism: uncultured Pseudomonas sp.; assembly: GCA_964493255.1. Classification (GTDB taxonomy): domain Bacteria; phylum Pseudomonadota; class Gammaproteobacteria; order Pseudomonadales; family Pseudomonadaceae; genus Geopseudomonas. Next base: position 1,533 of record CAZBNX010000127.1, on the reverse strand, counting down.
TCCCGCAGCCGGGCAGCGCGGAATATGCCGCCAGCGTCGAGCCGGTGCATATTTTGATGAAGGTGGAAACCCACAACCACCCAACCGCGATTGCTCCTTTCCCCGGTGCCTCGACAGGTTCCGGCGGTGAAATCCGCGATGAAGGCGCAACCGGACGCGGCTCCAAGCCGAAAGCCGGTTTGACGGGTTTCACCGTTTCTAACCTGCAAATCCCTGATTTTGAGCAGCCGTGGGAACAACCTTACGGCAAGCCTGAGCGCATCGTGAGCGCGCTGGACATCATGATTGAAGGCCCACTGGGTGGCGCGGCGTTCAATAACGAGTTTGGCCGTCCGAACCTAAATGGCTATTTCCGTACCTTTGAACAAGCGATTGAAACCCCACGCGGCACGGAAGTGCGCGGTTATCACAAGCCGGTGATGTTGGCCGGTGGCTTGGGCAACATCCGTGAAGACCATGTGCAGAAAGGTGAAATTAGCGTCGGTGCCAAGCTGATTGTGCTGGGTGGCCCGGCCATGCTGATTGGTTTGGGCGGCGGCGCGGCGTCTTCTATGGCGACGGGCACCAGCTCGGCGGATTTGGATTTTGCCTCGGTACAGCGTGAAAACCCTGAAATGGAACGCCGTTGCCAAGAGGTCATCGACCGCTGCTGGCAAATGGGCGACCAAAACCCCATCAAATTCATCCATGACGTGGGCGCGGGTGGCTTATCCAATGCCTTGCCTGAGCTGATTAACGACGGCGGTCGTGGCGGTATTTTTGAATTACGCAACGTGCCCAACGCCGAGCCGGGTATGAGCCCGCTGGAAATTTGGTGTAACGAATCGCAAGAGCGTTATGTGTTGGCGGTTGATGCCGACGACTTCGACACCTTCAAAGCCATCTGTGAGCGTGAGCGTTGCCTGTTTGCGGTCGTGGGTGAGGCCACCGAAGCGCGTCATTTAACCGTGCGCGACAGCCATTTCGGTAACAATCCGGTGGATATGCCGCTGGAAGTGTTGCTGGGCAAACCGCCGCGTATGCACCGCTCTGCCACCACAGAAGCGGCGTTGGGCGATGCGTTCACGGCGGAGCAGGTCGTATTGAGCGAAGCCGTGGAGCGCGTGCTGCGTCATCCGGCGGTCGCGTCAAAAAGTTTCCTGATTACCATCGGCGACCGCTCCATCACCGGCTTGGTCGCGCGTGACCAATTCGTCGGCCCGTGGCAAGTACCGGTGGCTGATTGTGCCGTTACGGCAACCAGCTTCGACGTCTACACCGGCGAAGCGATGGCAATGGGCGAGCGCACACCGTTGGCGCTGTTGGATGCGCCCGCGTCTGGCCGCATGGCGATTGGTGAAACCATCACCAACTTGGCGGCGGCACGCATCGCGCAAATCAGCGACATCAAACTCTCCGCTAACTGGATGGCTGCCGCTGGCCACCCCGGTGAAGATGCGCGTCTGTATGAAACGGTGAAAGCCGTGGGGATGGAACTTTGCCCGCAACTGGGCATCACGATTCCGGTCGGCAAAGATTCCATGTCGATGAAAA
>CAZBNX010000126.1:0-4051 GCA_964493255.1 uncultured Pseudomonas sp. | reverse complement strand
TGCTCGGCGGTGCAATCCACATTCGCGCCCAAATCTAATAAATAGCATTGCCCTTGGCGCGTAGGAATGGCGCGCACAATCGCGGGGCGGTCAATGCCGGGCAGCGTTTTCAACACATGACGCGCCAACGCCATTAATGCACCGGTGTTACCTGCACTGACGCACGCTTGTGCCTCGCCCAAACGCACGCGCTCCAATGCCTGACGCATAGAGGAATCGGGTTTGCTGCGCAATACGAGAGAAGGACGATCAGCCATACCGATGGCTTCAAAAGCAGGGTGTAACTGCAAACGGGCACGAAAAAGGGCAGGTATTTCGTGTAGGAGAGGCTCCAGCAAGAGGGGATCGCCTACCAAGATGAGGCGCAACGCTGGAAATTCGGCAAGGCTTTTTAGCACTGCCGGAACAATGCAGCGGGGACCGAAGTCCCCGCCCATTGCATCGATCGCTATGACCGGCGCAGACAAGAATTACTCTGCGGAGCCCTTGGCAACGATTTGGCGACCACGGTAAACGCCTTCTGGGCTTACGTGGTGGCGCAGGTGAACTTCACCGGTGCTCTTCTCTACAGACAGAGCATTTGATTTCAGTGCGTCGTGAGAACGGCGCATGTCACGAGCAGAACGGGATTTTTTGTTCTGTTGAACAGCCATACTGATTAACTCCTAAACGTTCGGGTCACGCTTCAACTGCGCCAGTACGTCAAACGGGTTGGACCGCGAAACCTGCTTGACGCTCGGTTCTGGTGCTGCCACATAGCCCGCAGGATGCTGGCATTGGTCAGGTTCATGGGCCGGTACGATGGGCAAAGCTAGAATCAGTTCATCTTCAACCAACTCAAGCAGGTCTAGCGGATCTTCGCCTAGCTCTATCACGTCGTAACTTTTGGGCAGGTTGTCTGTATTTTTGCCTTCTTTCACGACTGCGTAAGTAAACTCACTCAGCACAGGAAGAAGCGCAGCTTCCAAACAACGCTGGCAGACCATCTGCACCTCGGCCTCCAAGTGGCCCTGCATCACGATCAGCCCCTGTTCGTCACGCCCGAATTCGAAGCGTGCTTTCACATTTCCGGTATCGCTGACCAGCTGCTCGCAAAGCCTCGAAAACTGTGCAACCGGCCATTCTCCTTCGAGAACCGCAGCGCGGTCGGCTAGTTTTCGCGGATCGATGTGCGGTGGAATCGGCCCTTTCAACATAAGCGCGCCATTCTAGGGACACCCCTATTTACTGTCAAAGAAAATTCCCGCCGTGTTTTATGCACGCGGGCACCGTTAAACTCTGAAAAAATCTTACGGAAACGTCCCATGCTTCCCCTTATTTTGGCTTCCAGCTCGCCCTATCGACGTGAGCTTTTAGCGCGCTTGCAGCTTCCTTTCACGCATCACGCCCCTGATATCGACGAATCCGCGCAGCCGCATGAAAACGCCCAACAGCTTGTGTGCCGCTTGGCAGAAGCCAAAGCGCGTGCATTAGCCACCCTCTACCCCGCCGCGTTGATTATTGGCTCGGACCAAGTGGCCGCCTTGGCGGACGGCACGTTACTCGGCAAACCACACACGCTGGAGCGCGCTCAAGCCCAATTACGCGCCGCCAGCGGCTCCAGCGTCACGTTTTACACGGGGCTTTGTGTCTTCAACAGCCACAATCAACGGGCACAAGTCGCGTGCGTGCCCTTTACCGTGCAATTCCGTGAACTCAATGAAGCCTGCATTTTGCGCTATTTACAGGCCGAACAGCCGTTTGATTGCGCGGGCAGCTTCAAGTCTGAAGGTCTTGGAATCACGCTATTTCGCTGCACAATCGGCGACGATGCCACCAGTTTAATCGGTTTACCGCTGATTAAATTGACCGACATGCTCCTCGCCGAAGGCATCCCATTGCCTTAATTAACGCAACATCGGGCTGGCAGAGAGACCTAAGCGCAATGCCACTTGTTCACTAACGCCCGCCCCAACCCGCTTGGCTAAACGGTCAATCGTGGACTCTTGCTCGGTGAAGTCCACGATGACTTCCTGACCAATCACGTCACGCGCCACGCTATCTAAACTGCCTAAACCATCAATTAAACCTAAACGTACCGCCTGCTCTCCAGACCACACCAAGCCTGAAAATAACTCTGGATGTTCTTGATCTTTAAGGCGTTCACCGCGTCCCGCTTTTACGCTGGCAATAAATTGCTGATGCGTGGTGTTGAGAACCTCGCGCCAAAAGGTTTGCTCGGTTTCTTGTGCGGGTAAAAACGGGTCTAAGAACCCTTTGTGCTCACCGGCGGTATACACGCGGCGCTCAACCCCCAGCCGCTGCATAGCCTCCACAAAACCAAAACCCGACGCCGTTACCCCAATCGACCCCACCAAACTGGCTTTATCGGCATAAATGGCATCGGCGGCGCTGGCAATGTAATACGCACCCGACGCGCCCAAATCGCTAATCACCGCATACAGCTTGATATCAGGATGTAACGCGCGCAAACGACGCATTTCGTCATAAACCAAACCTGATTGCACCGGACTGCCGCCCGGGCTGTTAATGCGTAACACCACGCCGCGCGTCGCGGGATTTTCAAACGCGGCGCGCAGACTGCTGATGATGGTGTCGGCGTTGGCGCGCTCTTCGTCTGCAATGACGCCGCGTATTTCAATCAGCGCCGTGTGGGGGGTGTGCGTGTTGGTTTTCTCCAACGAGTCAAACGGAGAAAACAGCGCCAGCATGGCCAGCAGATACGCAAATCCCAGTAATTTAAAGAATATTCCCCAACGGCGTTTGCGGCGCTGCTCAATCACCTGCGCTAACACCGCCTGTTCGAGCAGTTTCCACGTTTTATCTTCAGAAGGATTTTGCGGAGCGGGAGCGTTCCAATCGTCTGCCTGCATGGTGATACCTCAAATCAGCGACGGCGCGTAGCCAGCCAATCCTGTAATTCTGAAAAATGGTCAATACACAACTGGGGCTGACATGCCTGCAACACGCTCAACGGTTGCGCGCCGTAACTGACCGCCACCGGCATCACACCCGCGTTATGCGCCATTAACACATCAAAGGGCGAATCTCCCACCATCAACGACTGGGCAGGCGATGCGGAACAATGCGCCAAAATTTCTTCTAACATCAATGGATTAGGTTTACTGGCCGTTTCATCCGCGCAGCGGGTTACGTCAAAAAAAGCGCGTAACCCTTGACCATCCAACACACGCTCTAAACCACGCCGACTTTTGCCCGTCGCCACCGCCAGTTGGTAGCCCTGCTCACGAAACGACACCAATGCTTCCCGCACCCCCGCAAACAACGGCGAAGGCTCGCGCTCTAGGTATAAATAATGTTCGCTGTAAGCGGTACGAAACTGCGCCAACGTCGGCGCATCGGATAAATCGGGGTAAAGGGTTTGAATGGCTTCCGGCAAGCCTAGCCCGATAATGCCGCGCACATCGGCCGCTGAACGTAACGGCAAACCGCACTCGGTTGCGGCAAACCACATAGAATCCACAATGCGCTGCACAGAATCGACCAATGTACCGTCCCAGTCGAAAATCAGCAGTTGGAATTCACGCATCCAGCCGCTCCAGCGTCTCCGCCCACATTTCATCAACGGGCGCTTCTAGCGTAAGCGTGGATTTATCTGGCATCTGGACGTTTAGCCGATAAGCGTGCAAAAACAACCGCTTACCGCCGTGCTCACGAATTTCTTGGCTGAAATCGTCATCGCCATATTTGTTATCACCGGCAATCGCATGCCCGGCATGACGCGCATGCACCCGAATTTGGTGGGTGCGCCCCGTAATCGGGCTGGCCTCAACCACAGTGGCAAATTCACCAAAACGGCGCACCACACGGAACTCGGTCAGGGCATCCTTACCTTCAGGATTCACTTCAACCATGCGCTCACCGGAACGCAAATTATTCTTCAGCAATGGCGCACTTACCTGCTTACGCGCCGCAGGCCAACTGCCACGCACCAGCGCCAAATAACGCTTATCGACACCATCACCGCGCAGCGCTTCATGTAAATGGCGCAACATGCTGCGTTTTTTCGCAATCATGAGTAAGCCGGAGG
>CAZBNX010000125.1:1357-4126 GCA_964493255.1 uncultured Pseudomonas sp. | reverse complement strand
CAGCGCCGCGTGTGTCTGCAACAGGGTTTGCTCCAGCGCCAGCGTTGCGCCTTGACTTGGCAACTCACCGGCTCCCGCTAATGGGCCAGTTGGATGTAAATCCAACGCCTGTAAACGTGGGTCTTGGCATTCTTGTTCACCGGCGAGGAAAAAACTACGGCTATCGGTGAACGACAGCACATCACCGGCGCGTGCTTGCGCCCAATCTCCCGCCGCAACACGCGCCGCCAGCACCTGATTAAACAGATAACTGCGCGCTGCCGACAACACACGCGAGCGGCGATTGCGCTGCTCCGGCAACGTGCCTTCTGTCGCCCAGTGTCGGGCTTCATGCACGTTGTTGCCGTCAAAACCAAAACGCTGCAAGCCGTAATAATTGGGTACGCCTTCGGCGGCAATTCGCTGTAAACGCTGCTCAAGTGCTGTTTTATCCGCATCAAGCGCCGTCAAGCGCAGAATAAAACCATTGGCGGAATGCGCGCCGCGTTGCAATTTTCGACTGTGGCGCGTGCGCTCCAAGATGCGTAATGAGTCGCTTTCAGCCGCTGATAGATCGGGGTCTTGCTGGCCGGGTAAGTGCAAGCTAACCCATTGACGAGTAAGGGCTTGTCGGTCTTTCAAACCCGCGTAACTCACGGCACGCAACGGTACGCCTGCTGCTTTTGCTAAACGGCGAGCGGCGTCTTCGGTGTTGAGTTCACGTTTTTCAATCCACAGCCAGAGGTGCTCACCGCTGCCGCTTAACGGAATATCAAGCACTTCATTAACTTGAAAATCTTCAGCCGTTTGCTTCAGGAATGCGCGGCCACAGGGTGCGCCGTACGCGGTTGGGCCTAATAAAGCCTGCTCATCGAGAACACTCATCGGGCTAACAACAGGGCGACCGCATGCACGGCAATCCCTTCCTCACGTCCAGTAAATCCTAATTGTTCGGTGGTCGTGGCTTTCACGTTCACTTGCCCTCTCTCGACCTGCAAATCTTCCGCGATACGCGCACGCATGGTTTCAATATGCGGTGCCATTTTCGGTGCTTGCGCGACAATCGTGGCGTCCACATTGCCAACGCGCCAGCCTTCTGTATGCAGCAGCGCCAGCACATGACGCAATAACACGCGGCTATCTGCGCCTTTGAATTGTGGGTCGGTATCGGGAAAATGGCGGCCTATGTCTCCTAACGCAGCGGCGCCCAGCAGCGCATCACAGAGCGCATGCAATAAAACGTCGCCATCGGAATGGGCAACCAAGCCAAAACGATGAGGAATTTGCACGCCGCCGAGGGTGATAAAATTGCCCTCACCAAAACGGTGCACGTCATAACCATGACCGATACGCATAACACAGGCTCCGCACTGACCCAAAACGGGCCGCTGATTCTACATGCCCGCTCTTTGAACGGGGCTGCCACCGGATGAATTAAGCGGCTTCGAGGTATTGCACTAACAGTTGCAGCGTCTCGTTGCCGCGATATTCATTCACATCTAATTGAAATACCGCACGCACGCGGGTTATCGCCGCATTCGGCCATAGCGCCGTATCGACGTTAAAGGCTATCGCCTCCAGCGTGAGTGCGCCCATCGCCAACTGCATTTTTAGATGACGCTCGCCCACTAATCGCTGTTGTACAAGGGTAAAGGTGCCGTGAAATAAAGGCTCGGGGAAATGCTGTCCCCACGGCCCGGCGTGGCGTAGCTGCTGCGCTAATTCCAGATTAAATTCAGTGGGTTGCAATTCGCCATCACTGAGCAAACGCCCGGTTAAATCATCGGCGGATAAGTGACGGCGCACTTCTGCATCAAACGCAGCAGCAAACGCAGAAAAATGCGCTTCAGGCAAGGACAAACCCGCCGCCATCGCATGACCACCAAATTTACTGATGAGACCGGGATGGGTTGCGGCAACCGCATCTAACGCATCTCGAATATGAAAACCGGCTACCGAACGCGCCGAGCCTTTCAACTCGCCATTGCCTGCGCTGGCAAATGCAATCGCCGGTCGGTGATAACGCTCGCGCAAACGCGCCGCCAATATCCCAATCACGCCTTGATGCCATTCCGCTTCGAACAGGCACAAACCAAAGGGCAAATGTTCGGTGTTGAGGTCTTTGAGTTGCGCAAGGGCTTCGCGCTGCATTCCCTGCTCAATAGCTTTGCGGTCTTGGTTGAGCTGGTCTAGCTCTGCGGCCATGTCATCGGCGAGGCTATCGTCGGGGCACAGCAAGCATTCAATCCCTAAACTCATGTCATCCAAACGCCCGGCGGCATTCAAGCGTGGCCCCAATAAATAGCCCAAATCGGTGGCAGTGATGCGCGCAGGGTCACGGCGAGCGGCCCGAATCAGTGCCCGAATGCCGGGGCGCGTTTGCCCTGAACGAATACGCGCCAACCCTTGCTGCACCAGAATGCGGTTATTGGCATCCAGCGGCACCACATCCGCAACACTCCCCAGCGCGACCAAATCCAACAACGTGGCCAAATTAGGTTCGGTAATGCCTTGCTGCGTAAACCAACCGCACTCACGCAAGCGCGCGCGCAGCGCCAACATCACATAAAAAATGACGCCCACACCGGCCAACGCTTTGCTGGGAAAGGTGCAGCCGGGTTGATTGGGGTTCACGATGGCATCCGCAGCGGGCACCTGCTCGCCGGGTAAATGGTGGTCGGTAATCAGTACCTGTAAGCCTGCCGCTTTCGCAGCCGCGACACCTTCCACACTCGAAATGCCGTTATCGACGGTAATCAGCACTTCCGGCTGGCGTTGCAGCGCGACGGC
>CAZBNX010000125.1:0-1257 GCA_964493255.1 uncultured Pseudomonas sp. | reverse complement strand
TCGTGCTGGCCGCGCTCATCGGTGATGAATAACACGCCGTCACTGATCATCACGCTCCAGCTAATCGAACGCGGTAAATCCGCCGCCAGATGTTCCAGCGCGGTCTGCTCAATGGCCACCACATGCAGATTTTTCAGCGTTCGCACGTTATCCAACACGCGCGTTTGCCACACGCGCACATTGCCATAAGTGACGACGCTCAAACGTTCAGCGCGACGAGAACACCACGTCATGCGGTCAGCATCGGGTTGGCCGACTTCAATCCAATGCAGCACGCGGTCATCTAAACTTTTTTCCCACAAAGCGGCCTCATCGACATCGGACAGGCCGCGCCCAAACGACACCTGCTCGCCATACCACAGCACATACGCAATCAGACGCACCGCCAAACGCTCTGCCGTTTCCGATGGGTGGCGCGCTACCGTAAAGCGCAAATTTTGATAAACGTGGCGATCAAGGTCGGTGAGATTGAGTTCAACTTTGTACGGCGTGGATTGCAGGGCCATGAGCGTTTTCCGCCAAAAAAGTGGCAGTCTACCTGACTCGCTCCCTTGCGTGCCTTGCCTTGGGTTGCCCTGTTACAGTCTGGCTTTTCTTATTCACGGAATTTTTTCATGACAGAACCCAACGCAGCGCCCGCAAAACCGTTAGCCGGAGTGAAAGTTTTAGAGTTAGGTACTTTGATTGCAGGCCCGTTTGCAGCGCGCATTTGCGCGGAGTTCGGCGCAGATGTCATCAAGATTGAATCACCGGATGGCGGCGACCCGTTACGCAAATGGCGCAAACTGTACGAAGGCACGTCGCTGTGGTGGTTCGTGCAGGCGCGCAATAAGCAATCGCTTACGCTGAACCTCAAGCGCCCCGAAGCCCGCGAAATCGTGTTGCAACTGGTGCGCGAAACAGACATTTTGATTGAGAATTTTCGCCCCGGGGTCTTGGAAAAACTGGGCCTAGGCTGGGATGTACTGCACGCCGCCAATCCGCGTTTAGTGATGGTGCGGCTGTCGGGATTTGGGCAAACGGGGCCGCTCAAGGACCAACCCGGTTTTGGTGCAGTGGGTGAGTCGATGGGTGGGTTGCGCTATATCACGGGCTTCGAAGACCGCCCGCCGGTGCGAACGGGCATCTCCATCGGTGATTCTATTGCGGCACTGTGGGCGGTGATTGGCGCGCTGATGGCGTTGCGGCATCGGGAAGTAAACGGCGGCAAAGGCCAAATTGTGGATGTGGCGCTGTACGAGGCCGTTTTTGCCATGA
>CAZBNX010000124.1:340-4206 GCA_964493255.1 uncultured Pseudomonas sp. | reverse complement strand
GCAATTGATTGAGATTGTAAGAGAACGGCTTAAAAATCCACAGAAAGGAATTAAGGTTACTTTAGATGACTTATGAGCTTGTTTTTGACCAAAATGCTTTAAAGGAATGGAGAAAATTAGATGATGAAATTCGTAACCAATTTAAGAAAAAATTAAGTAAAATCTTAACTGCATTGCGTATAAAAAAACATAATAAAATACACACTTTTCCTTACTTCAAAACTTAAAAAACGTAATAAAAATCTGCGTTTCTTTATCTTCTCCCCTTTATAAAAAAACTATGTCTGACCGTCAAACTATCGCAAAATCAAAACGCTGGGTAATTAAAATCGGAAGCGCGTTGCTGACCAATGAAGGCAAAGGCGTTGACCGCGAAGCCATTGGACAATGGGTCGAACAAATGGCAGCACTGCGACAGCAAGGTGTAGAAATTATCCTTGTTTCCTCTGGCGCAGTCGCAGAAGGTTTAAAGCGTTTAGGTTGGACAACCCGCCCGACAGAAGTCTGTCGCCTGCAAGCCGCCGCCGCCGTTGGACAAATGGGCATGGTGCAAACCTATGAAACCAGTTTTCAACGTTTTGGCATTCACACCGCGCAAGTGTTATTAACGCACGACGATTTTTCTGACCGTCAACGCTATTTAAACGCAGGCAGTACACTGCGCACGCTTATCGAATTAGGCGTGATTCCTGTGATTAATGAAAATGATACCGTCGCAACCGATGAAATTCGCCTAGGCGATAACGACACCTTAGCCAGTTTAGTTGCGAATTTAATCGAGGCGCAATTACTGGTTATTTTGACCGACCAGCAAGGTTTATTCGAGCGTGACCCTCGCGAAGACCCCAGCGCGAAATTGATTTCTCAAGGCTACGCGGGCGATGTCGCGTTAGAAGCGATGGCGAGCAGCAAAGGCGGTAAATTAGGACGCGGCGGCATGGCGACTAAATTACGCGCCGCCCGTTTAGCTGCCCGCTCGGACAGTGCGACATGGATTGCCTCTGGACGCATTCCCAATGTGCTGCTCGGCATGGCGAAAGGCGAAGAATTTGGCACATTATTATTGCCGTCGCAATCGCGTTTATTAGCGCGTAAACGCTGGTTAGCGTCCCATTTACAAGTACGCGGACAACTTTCACTCGACGCGGGCGCGGTGCGGGTGTTGCGCGATAAAGGCAGTAGTTTATTACCGATTGGCGTAGTTGGCGCGAGCGGCAATTTTTCACGCGGAGATATGGTAGCGTGCATTGATGCAACGTCAGGCGAAGAAGTGGCGCGGGGTTTGGTCAATTACGACGCAGAAGAAACTTTAAAGTTATTACGACAACCCAGTTATAAAATTGCTGAGATTTTAGGCTATGCTGCTGAATCTGAATTGATTCATCGCGATAATTTGGTGTTGGTGTAAAATTAGGATTGCGCGTTTTAAAATAAATCTTTGAATTAAAAGCTGTATTTATTTCTATTTTTTGACATTAATTACTTGAGAAATAAATCATGATTTCAGCACTGTACGCTTCTCTTATCGCCTTATGGATTGCGCATTTAGCTTTTAAAGTTATCGGCTTGCGTCGTCAACATTTAGTCAGTTTAGGCGATGGAGGTCACAATGATTTGCAAGCTGCGATTGCTGCTCATGCGAATACGATTGAATATACACCCATTTTGTTGTTATTAATGTTTGCGTTGGAATATAACGGCGGTAATATTTTTATTCTGCATTTTACAGGCATTATGATGTTAATCGGTCGGGTTATTCATGCTAAAGCTTTGAGTGATAACAATATTGATAATCGCGTGGTTGGCATGAAGTTTACTTTTAATACTTTGTTTATTTTAGTCGGCGCAAATTTATTTTATTTACCTTATCCCCGTCTTTTGGGTTTTTAACATGGATTTGGTAAAAATAATGATTTAAATTCCGCGTTTTGAATTTGCGCACTAACCACCCTGTTAGATTTTCAAAACCTAGCAGGTTTTTAGTATAAAAAATATCTATCGTGCTGTACTCACCGCGCAATCTTCGCGAACTGCTGTAACAGGTATCCGTTTAACTGCATCTGCATTGCCCAATAAGCGATATTCAAAAATAGCGATATATTGCATCACTGTTTGCACATAATCCCGCGTTTGTTTGAATGGAATTAACTCAATAAATACTTCGGGGTCATTACAACCAAATTCATTTACCCACTGATTCGCCCGCGATGCGCCCGCATTGTAAGCCGCTGTTGCTAAAATGATATTTTGCTTCAGTGTAGCGCGTAACTGTCGCAAATAAAGCGTGCCCAGTTGAATGCTAACTTGCGGGTCTTTTAATAAAGTCTCATCCACTGCCAAATTTAATTTATTACGCTTAACAATTTCTTTCGCCGTCGGGGGCAATATTTGCATAAGTCCTATCGCGTTAGCACTAGAAACGGCATCTTCTTGAAAAGCACTTTCTTGGCGAATAATGGCATAAACCCATGCTGTTTCAATTTGTTGCATCTCTGCATTGGCGAAAACTGTATCATAATACGGCGTAGGAAAACGAATGGCTAAATCATCAAAAGCCTGAGCTTTGCCCAATGTAACAATGGCGCGGTTGTACCAGCCCCATTCACTCGCTAGTGTTGCTAAAATTTTTAAATCTTCTGGTGATAACTTTTATAATAATGCTGTCCATTCACGCCGTCCTTCTGGCATTAAATTAAAAAGAAACAACTCTTTAGCGCGAGCAATACCCGCATAGCGTTGTAACAAAGCATTTTTTTGTTCGGGTGTACTGTTGGTCGGCGTTTCATTAAATTGGTAAGGTTTAAGCAATCTATCGGCGGCTAAAAAGCCGTAGTAACTACGCTGTGTTGCTAATTTTTCAAAGATAGGCGTGGCTTGTTTTGTTTGCCCTTGTGCCGCTAATGCCCGCGCGCGCCAATATTGCCATATTTCTTTTTGTTGTTCTTCAGGCGTAAGTTTTTGAATAAACGCCGCTAAAAGCTCCCATTTACGCTCACTTAATAATACTTGCAAAACGACCCGCGAAACGCGCTCGTCATAAACACTAGGATTCAAATTTAATAGCCATTCGCTGGCTTCAGGTAATTTTTGCCAAAAAGCTTCTAACGCAAGTTCGCGGGCGGTGCTGTTTTGTTGCTCGGGACTAAAAGCATAGCGTGTTTTAAGCATTGTCCACAGTGAATTTGCTGTCGCTGCTTCTTTATCAGCAATGCTGATAATGCCGTAAATAACTGCATTGCGTATATTTTCAGAATCTGTAGCTTTAAAATTCTTTAAATTATCTAAAGGCTTGGCGGCGATTGCTTGCCAAGTCTTAAATTCGCTTTGTTGGGCGGCGGATAAAGTGCTTGCTAAATTTTGCGCGGCTTTGCTTTCATTGGCTTTTAATAACAGTTGAATCCGTTGCCAACGTAAAGCGTTATCAATCACTTTGTGGGTTGCTAAATAATCAATGATTGGCTGGCAAGCAGGATTTAAGGGGGCTGTCCATTGTGCTAATGCGTCAGTAGCAAGCGTTTCGAGTTGGCTGCGCGTAGCAAGACGGGCAGTAAAAGCATGGCATTGTAAAGTCTGGTGATTTTGGGTAATGGCGGGTTGATAAAACGCTAAAAACGTTTGCCATTGTTGATTTTTGGCAAGTTGCAATAACCATTCACGCTGAAAAGGGGGAAGTGCGGGCGAGTCACTATTTTGGTCGATAAACGCTTGCACTTCTTGGGCTTGCAACTTGGGTAATAATTGCCGTAATTTAGCTAATGTTAAATAGTGAGCAATGGGATAATCGGCAAGTGACGCTTGTAAGGTTTTAACCGTTGCTAAATCATATTTTTCCAAGTTGATGTAAAAATCTTGGAATTGCATACTCT
>CAZBNX010000124.1:0-330 GCA_964493255.1 uncultured Pseudomonas sp. | reverse complement strand
GTTCTAATAAAGAATTAGCCCAGCTTATTGGGGCTAGAATACTGATAAAAAAGCTAATAAAGCTTAAATACAGTAATTTCAAGGGTATTTTAAAAAGGCTGGAAATCTCAGAAAACGGTAATTTATTTTTCCAGACCATGCGTAAAACTCCTTGAAAGTTGTTACAAACTATTCTTTTTGCTCTTTAACCGCAGTTTCTTTAGCTGATAATTCTTGCTGTACGGTCATTTCTGATAACGGGGGTGTTTCTGGTGTTGCGTTATTTGGCAAATTAAAAGAAGGAATAGGAATACTGAGTATCATGTCTTCTTGCATGGCACGTTGTTTCAG
>CAZBNX010000123.1:0-4240 GCA_964493255.1 uncultured Pseudomonas sp. | reverse complement strand
TTCGGGCAAATTCTTTCTACCCGCCGCGATTTGCTACCCCCCGACATCGCCGACGAAATGGCGCGCCTGCAAGACCGTGTGCCGCCATTTCCCACCGAACACGCCTGCGCGCTGATTGAACAACAACTGGGCGCGCCGATTTCCCACGTTTTTCGACGTTTTGAAACGCAACCTTTGGCCTCGGCGTCGGTGGCGCAGGTGCATGCCGCGCAACTGCGTAGCGGTGAAGATGTCGTGGTGAAAGTGGTGCGCCCCGGTTTAGCGCCGATTATTCGTCAGGATATGGCGTGGCTGTTTTTGCTGGCGCGCGTGGCCGAGCGCGTTTCAGCCGATGCGCGTCGTTTGCGCCCGATTGAAGTGGTCAGCGATTACGAAAAAACCATCTTCGATGAATTGGATTTAATGCGTGAAGCCGCCAACGCCACGCAACTGCGCCGCAATTTCGACGGGTCGCCGTTGTTGTATGTGCCGCACGTTTATTGGGATTGGTGCCGCCCGCAAGTGATGGTCATGGAACGCATTTATGGCATTCCCGTGACCGACTTGGACGCCCTCCGCGACCAAGGCACCGACATGAAAAAATTAGCCGAGCGCGGCGTGGAGATTTTCTTCACCCAAGTATTCCGTGACAGTTTTTTCCATGCCGACATGCACCCCGGCAATATCTTTGTCAGCACCAAAAACCCGCACGACCCGCACTATATCGGGATTGATTGCGGCATCATCGGCAGCCTCACCCCTGAAGACCAAGATTATTTAGCGCGCAATTTTTTGGCGTTTTTCAAGCGTGATTATCGCAAAGTAGCGCAACTGCACATTGACTCCGGTTGGGTGCCGCCTGATACGCAAGTCAATGATTTTGAAGCGGCTATTCGTACCGTTTGTGAGCCTATCTTTGAAAAACCGCTCAAAGATATTTCCTTCGGACAGGTGTTATTGCGTTTATTCCAAACGGCGCGCCGCTTTGATATGCAGGTTCAACCACAGTTAGTTTTGCTGCAAAAAACGCTGCTCAACATTGAAGGCTTAGGCCGCCAGCTTTATCCCGACCTTGATTTATGGGCCACCGCCAAACCCTTCCTTGAACGCTGGATGCGTGAGCGCATGAGCCCGCTGCGTTTGTTGCGCCAACTGCATCAACAAACAGAACAAATTCCACAACTCAGCCGCAAAGCAGAGCGCGCTTTAGAGCGCATCGGCCTGATGGGTTTGCCTTCTACACAACGCCACACCCGCTGGCTAGAGCGCCTCGGCGGTGCTGTCTTGATTGCAGGCGCGGCCAGCACGGGGCTTACATTGAGCTTCGTACAGTGGCCCGCGTGGGCGATGTTGGCGGGCGGGTTGTATCTGATTTTGCGCCGTTCTGCGTAACGGCCACCACGAATAAGCGAGCACGCAATGAGCCACTGGCTAGATGCAATTAAATGGACTGAAGACGGATTAGTCCCCGCCATCGCCCAAGATTACAAAACGGGGCGCGTCTTGATGATGGCGTGGATGAACCGCGAATCGCTGCAATTAACCGTCGATGAAGGGCGCGCGATTTATTGGTCACGTTCACGCGGCAAACTGTGGCGCAAAGGTGAGGAGTCGGGGCATGTGCAAAAACTGCACGAGCTGCGCCTCGATTGTGATGCGGATGTCATCATTCTCAGCGTTGAGCAGTTGGGCGGCATTGCGTGCCACACCGGACGCGAAAGCTGTTTTTACCGTGTTTATGAAAACGGCGCGTGGAAAACCGTCGATGCCGTTCTCAAAGACCCTCACGCCATCTACGACCACAAAGGGCACAACCATGAGTGACCGTCACGACACCCTCGCCCAATTAGCCGACGTACTGGAAGCCCGCAAAGGTGCCAGCCCCGACAGCTCGTATGTGGCCAGCCTGTACCACAAAGGCTTGAACAAAATTTTGGAAAAAGTCGGTGAAGAATCGGTGGAAACCATTCTGGCCGCCAAAGATGCCGCCAGCAGCGGCGATTGCAGCGACCTCATCTATGAAACGGCTGATTTGTGGTTTCACTCTTTGGTGATGTTGGCCGCCTTGGGACAACACCCACAGGCGGTTCTCGACGAGTTAGACCGCCGTTTTGGTTTGTCGGGGCACGCTGAAAAAGCCGCGCGCCAACCTTCCGCCTAATTACGTTACGAGGAAACGCTCATGGGTATTTTCGATTGGAAACACTGGCTGATTATTCTCATCGTGGTGGTGTTGGTATTCGGTACTAAGCGCCTGAAAACCTTGGGCTCTGACTTCGGCGAAGCAATCAAAGGCTTCCGCAAAGCCGTCAACACCGAAGAAACCGACAAGCCCACCGACGTCAACACAACGGCCAGCGCGCAAACGTCAGCTTCTCCAGCCAGTCCCGCACCCTCTAGCGTTACGCCTACGCCCAGCGTTCAAAAACCGCACATTATCGAAGGCCAAGCGCAAAAAATCGAAACGCCTCCCGCTCACAAAAATTGAGTTTTCACCATGTTTGAAATCGGCTTTTCCGAAATACTGCTGGTGATGTTGATAACGCTGTTGGTCTTTGGCCCAGAGCGCCTACCAGGGGCAGCACGCACAGCGGGCTTATGGATTGGCCGACTCAAACGCAGCTTCAACGCGATGAAAGCAGAAGTGGAACGCGAAGTCGGCGCTGACGAAATCCGTCGTCAGTTACACAACGAAGAAATTTTACGCATGGAGCAGGAACTAAAACGTAGCACAGCGCCTGTCAGCCCACCGTCCGACGCACCCCGTGAGCCTCGTCCATGACCATGCAGATGCCTCCTAACGATAAAGAAATGCCGCTGGTGGCGCACCTCGTGGAGCTACGCACACGTTTGTTGCGCTCCGTTTTAGCTATCTTCTTGATTTTTCTGTGTTTATTTTCATTTGCACAGGAAATTTACACCCTCGTTTCTGACCCTCTACGCGCCTATTTACCCGCAGGCGCTACCATGATTGCCACCGGTGTGGCTTCGCCGTTTTTAACGCCGTTCAAACTTACCGCATGGGTGGCGTTATTTTTAAGCGTGCCCGTTTTGTTATTTCAGTTATGGGGGTTTATTGCGCCGGGCCTGTACCAGCACGAGCGTCGTATTGCGATGCCGCTGCTGATTTCCAGCATTTTGCTGTTTTATGCGGGCATGGCATTTGTGTATTTCTTAGTCTTTCCGTTGATGTTCCATTTCTTCGCCAGTGCAACGCCGGAAGGCGTCGCCATGATGACGGATATCAGCGAATACCTCGATTTTGTGCTGACGCTGTTTTTTGCCTTTGGCGTTGCGTTCGAAATTCCGGTCGCCACTTTTTTAGTGATTTGGGTCGGCATCGTGGATGTGGATGCTCTCAGGCGCGCGCGCCCGTATGTCATCGTGGGCTGTTTTGTGGTGGGTATGGTGCTCACGCCACCCGATATTTTTTCGCAAACCCTGCTCGCCATTCCAATGTGGATGCTGTTTGAAGCCGGATTGCTGTGCGGCTCATGGGTGCGTCGTCCGAAAAAAGAAGAGACCAGCGCCAGCACCGAACTCAGCACACCCAATGACCAGCCTCCCGCTGCGCCATGAACCTGCTGCTGCTAGAACCTGAAGACCTCATCGCCGCTGACCGTGCGTTATTGCGCGGTCGGCGGTTGCGGCATTTACAGGAAGTCCACCGCGCGGTGGCCGGTGATAGCGTGCGCGTGGGGCTGCTAAATGGCGCGATGGGATGCGGCACCGTGCTGCGCCTAGACGCACAAGAAGCTGAAATTAATTTCGCACCGCTTGAACAACCGCCACCCGCCAAGTTACCGCTCACGCTGTTGTTAGCCTTACCGCGTCCGAAAATGCTCAAGCGCGTTTTGCAAACTGTGGCCAGCATGGGCGTCCCGCGCGTGGTGTTGCTGAACAGCTATCGCGTGGAAAAAAGTTTCTGGCAAACACCGTTTCTCAGCCCGGCTGCCATTCGTGAAGAACTCATTTTGGGATTGGAACAAGCACGCGACACTGTTTTGCCCGAAGTGATTATCGAAAAACGCTTCAAACCGTTCGTCGAAGACCGCTTACCCGCATTGGTGGCAGACACCTTGGGCTTGGTCGGGCATCCGGGCGAATACCCCGCGTGTCCGCGCGCCGTGCAACAACCCGTCACACTGGCAATCGGCCCAGAAGGTGGCTGGATTCCCTATGAAATTGAGCAGCTACACGCGGCTGGCTTGCAACCTGTGCAAATGGGCGAGCGTATTTTGCGGGTAGAAACGGCAGTGCC
>CAZBNX010000122.1:0-4326 GCA_964493255.1 uncultured Pseudomonas sp. | reverse complement strand
CCCAAACCCCAAAACCCAAACCCCAAACCCCTTTATTTAAATTATTTTTTGGAAAAGAGGTTTTTAATATAAATGAAAAATATAAATGATAAATATAAGTTAAGTAACAAAGAAAATAATAAAATTACTATAAATTGCAATGCTACTAACAACTGTATATAGTAACTATTATGTATGCTCCAATGACCAACTTCCGTTATGCGTTGATAATACTTCAAGAGTATGTCTTGAATCTGTTGATGAAACTGGAAATCCAGCAAATTGTACTTATGGCACTGACTGTGCAGCTGGTAGATCATGCTCGTTTCTAGATAAATGTGAAGGACAAACTCAAATTATAAGAGTAGAATGTCCAGAAAATGTATTTTGCAAAGATACTCCTTTGTAAATGTGTTACAAACATGAAACTCCTGTTTGCCTTGAAAACTCTGATGCTTCATGTCGCTCTGATAAAGATTGTGCATCAGGTCGCACATGTGATTCATCTGGCACTTGTATTGGAGCACAAGATTTTTAGCTTACTGATTGTTCTATTTATAATCAAATTGAAAATTCAACAAAATTAATATCGGATCAGCAATCAACCCTAACTCAACAAAGAACCACTAATTGTAGTGAATAAACTGGACAATTGTCAGATTTACTTCTTAAAAAGTATGTACCGCTTGATGTTGTACAATAAATAACTGATTCTGTCAACAATGACTCAGCTTCAACCAATATAACTCTTGAAGACAATGATTTAAATAAATCTTTTTCACAATTAACTACTACCGATAGAGAGGAATTATTAAATTCTTTATTAGATCTTTAAAATCGAGTTACTTCAACATAGTGTGATAGTCTAGTTATTGAATTATAAAAAATAATAGGTTATCTTGATGGTTCAGATTAATAATTAAATATTAGTTCTGCTGCTCCAGTTTTAAACGAAATAAAACCTGAAGTTGTAGAAGAGGAAAAAATAAATGTTGTAGAGAAGCCAACAGAATCAAAAAACGTTGAAGAAAATTAAAAAGAAGATCTTGTTGCGGAAACTAATGAAGTTAAAACAGAATCGAATGAACCAACCGAAGATAATGAAGAAAGTGTTTTAGATGCGTATGATATGCCAACTGTTGTTTAGAAAGAGCCTGAAGAAATTAATACCGCTGATACTTCTGAAATGAATAACAACACGGAACAAGACCAGCCATTAGAAAATAATGAAGAGAAAGAATCAGAGAATGATTACTATGGAGATAAAGAGAATTAGAAAACTGAAGAACCTGCTTTACCTGTTATTGTTTAGTCTTCTTAATAATAGTAAATTACTCCTGAAATACCTATTAATTCTGGTAGAACTTCAAATATTGAATATGAAGTTGACTATAACTCTGATGTTTAGACAAATTCAAACAATGATTCAATTGCAACAACTTATAGAATTAGACCTAGACCAAGTGTTAATGCAGGTAAAGACGGAGAAAATGAAGCCTATGGAATGGTGTTGGATTCAATGAAAGGTGAACCTTATACTTCTTTAATATATACAGGAGAATAAATTACACCAACAACTATCCCTGCAAAACTTGAATAATCAGAATCAGATATAGAGTCATCTCCAAAGCTTAATGATGCTTTAATAAAAATGTTAACAATAGGAAATAATGCACTTACATCAATAACACCAAGTCAGACATCTGATCTTCCAACAATTAATACTTTGATTCAAGACTTTACTGCTGGATTGTTTAACAATGAGCCAGCAATTGGAGCAAGACCAGCATCTAATTGTTCAGAAAAACTATAAATGCCTAGCTATAGTACTTCAGCACATGCAAGTGAAATTGCAAGTAATAGCACTATCGAAGAAAAACTTGCAAATAATATCAATTCCAAAGAGCAAAATTTAAGTAATGCTACACTTGAGTTAAAAGATGAAATTGCTGACACTACTCAATAGCAAAATGCTAATCAAGCAAAACTTTTAAAAATTATAAATTTATTTAAAGAATACATTTCTCATAAAACCGAAGGCGCTATTTACAATTACAGCCATTACGGATATTTAAAAGATTTTCCAAAGCATTTAAAATGTTTGATAAACTCTGATTGTAATTTTGAGGAGCATTTAAAAAATTCAAGCGAACAACATTACATGAATACTCATAATGTAAATGATAATCTTACTACTTCTGAAAAACCAGGTTTCTTTAAAGGAATTTTATGCAAACTTGGCATTTTTAAAAGTAAAACGTGTCCAGTAATTATAGTTGCTAAACCAAAGCATGAATTTGACTTTAAAACTTTTACATCCAATCTTGCTGATAAATTTAAATTTAAGACAACCAATAATACCAATTCCAAAACAGTTAAAGTTGCAGAAAATGCCTCAAAACCAATATCTGTTGAAAAAAATTAACCCTCAGTTGACTTTTCGGAAAATTTAGACGAGTAGCATAAAAGCGTTAAAGATCCTAAAGTTAATTTATCAACTAATCATCTTGAAGAAGATGAGTCAGTTGCTGATTTAAATTTATCAATGTAGCAAGCACTAATGAAACTTCCAGAAACTTTAAGCAATGATGAAATTCGTAGAATTGGTTAGGATCTTATTCCACAATTACAAAAATATCTTGCGAAAAATGAAAAAAATTTTCCTTATACAAGCACCATGTTTGAAAATTTTATAAATGATTTAAAAGACAAAAGCAATACATATAGCACAACAACTCCGGAACAATTTAAAACTTTACTACAAATTTGGGAAAATGAATTTGATAATTACGTTGAAAACAATTTTAACTCTACAGGTTTAAACTAAAACGCTTCTAAAATTGCTTAACTTAAAGATAATATTGTATAGTTAAAAATGAAACTTGGACAAGTACTACCAGTTAATTCAGTTTTAGGTAATGATCTATAGGAACTAGCAGACAAATTAGAAAACCAAATTTCTGTACTCTGAAATGCAGCAAATTCAAGTGAAGTAGATTTAGAAAAAGCTCGTAATTATCTAAAAACTGATTTTGCAGCAAAAATTAAAGGTGTTGATACAGAAGAAAACAGCAAGCAACTTTCCTAAATTTCTTCAAAAGTTAATGCAATATTGAACAGCACTTTTGGCAAAAGTTTAAATAGTGAAAACCTGTAATTCATTGTTCACAAAGTAACATCAGCATTTTAAAATGACTTGGAAGAATTAGCCGATTCAAACCGCGTTTCTGAATTTGTGTTGGACAACGAAGACATTTAGTATCTTACAGAGAAAGCTATTGATGAATTGAAAAAAAGTTGAGAAAGTAATTAATATGCATCTATCAATCTCAAAGATCTTTAAAATTTGATTGAGGACATGAATAAAAAACTTGAAATTAATCCAAATTCTGGAAATTCTGCAATGGATGCCGCATAGTTAATAATTGGTTATGAAGATGCCTTATTCCAAACTCTTTCTTCTGATTCATTTTATTCAAGTCTTTCAAACTATATTAAAAAATATTATGAAGTACTTAAAGCTCATACTAGTCCAGCAACACCAGTTGTTATTCATACTAACGTATATGAGGCTTTGACTTAGGAATTAGAAGATAAAATTACAGTTAAAACAACAAACAGAGATAATAAAAATGAAACACCAGTCAATCATGCAGGAGTTAGGCTACTTTGATCTTTTCTTGGTAGTCAAATTCGTAACATGGACAAGCTCAGTAGTTAGGATAGAACTTTCTTTGATTTCTTTAACAAACTATTGGCTGAAAATGCTTAGACTTAAAAACCAGTGGAATTTGGACACAAACTTGATTTAATTATTAGAGGTCTTCAAGGAAAAATTAGTTCCTCTCATAAACTCTCTTTTGTAAGTTTTGAAAATGATCATAAAGGTTTTGATATTTTAGCTTCGATTAAAGATTCAGTTTCTGCAATTTCAGCATAGATAAACAGTGGTTATGAATCCGCTAAAATGATTGTTGAATAAGTTGAAACTGCTAAAACTTAGATTAAGTCTTATAGCTCAAACAACGCAATTACTTCAGGAGTTATTACTGCAATTTCTAATGGCGCAGCAACCAATAACTCTGGTATAATAAATAAACTTAAAGGACTTTTTGGTAGTCATGGACTTGCTCATGAAAGTGTATTTGATGTACTAGATCGAGTTAAGTCAATGGGAGACAATTTGACTAATGCTTACAACGGCGCTTGAGAATTAGTTAAAACCATTGAATCCGCTAAGAACATTACTGCTTCGGTTACTAGTATTTTTATTAATTAGTAAGCTTTATGATAGATATACTTTTTAACTATAATAGGGGTTTGGGGTTTGGGGTTTGGGGTTTGGGG
>CAZBNX010000121.1:0-4331 GCA_964493255.1 uncultured Pseudomonas sp. | reverse complement strand
CGCCATGACCTCACGCCCTCCGCCGAGGAACATGCCGAAAATATGCAGATGCTGGCGCAGATTTGCCCCACGCTGCACGCGGCATTAACCACCGAGAACAATGCCGAAAACCTCGCCGGGCGCGTGGGTTTTCGCAGCACAACGCCAGATTATTTGCCGTTGGTCGGGCCACTTGCGGATGCCGAACCGTTCCGCCAGACCTACGCCGTGCTGCGCCGTAATGCACGCCGCCAACCCACCGCGCCCACGCCGTGGCTGCCGGGTTTATACGTTAATGCGGGGCATGGGTCGCGCGGGTTAATCACAGCGCCGTTATGTGCTGAATTGCTGGCCGCGTGGCTGCACCATGAACCCTTGCCGTTACCGCGCGCGGTGGCCGAAGCGTGCCATCCGGCGCGGTTTTTGGTGCGTGAGTTGGTGCGGGGTTAAACGCTTCATTTTTCTTTGATTTCTACGTTTTCAACGTGGGGATTCACTTCTTTTTTTCGAATTTCAGCCATGAATAGCCTCCCCATTGATGCCGTTTTACCTGATTTATGCGCCGCCTTGATGCAACGCCACGAGGCCATTTTGGAAGCGCCACCCGGAGCGGGAAAAACCACGCGCGTGCCATTGGCGTTGTTGGCGCAACCCTGGTTAGCGGGGCAGAAAATTATTCTGTTGGAACCTCGGCGCTTGGCGGCGCGCGCTGCCGCTGAACGCTTGGCCGCTGAATTAGGCGAATCGGTCGGGGAAACCGTCGGCTATCGGATGCGTCTGGATAGCAAGGTCGGGGCAAATACACGACTGGAAGTGGTGACGGAAGGCATTCTCACGCGCCAGTTACAAGAAAATCCCGGCCTAGATGGCGTTGGATTAGTGATTTTCGACGAATTTCACGAACGTAGCCTCAATGCTGATTTAGCCCTCGCGCTGGCACTCAACGGGCGCGAATGGCTGCGCGACGGGCCGCCGCTCAAAATTGTGTTGATGTCGGCGACGCTGGAAGGGGAACGGCTGGCCGCGTTGCTCAACGATGCGCCAATTATTCGCAGCGAAGGCCGACAATTTCCGGTTCAGATTCAATGGGGACGCGCCGCGCAACCTAACGAGGCGCTCGAACCGCGCATCACACACACCATCACGCACGCATTAGCCGAACAAACCGGCAGCCTGCTGGTTTTTCTACCCGGACAGGCTGAAATCCGGCGCGTTCAGCAGGCGCTGGAGCCGATGGTTTCTCACAATGAAATTCGGATTTGCCCACTGTATGGCGAGCTGTCGTTGGAAGCACAACGGGCGGCCATCGAACCCGCTGCAAACGGCACGCGCAAAATCGTCTTAGCGACCAATATCGCCGAAACTAGCCTCACAATCGACGGCATTCGCGTCGTGATTGATGCCGGTTTAGAGCGTGTGCCCCGCTTCGACCCGGCCAGCGGTATGACGCGCTTGCACACGCAACGCATCGCGCGCGCTTCAGCCACGCAGCGCGCCGGACGCGCCGGACGCCTCACCGAAGGCGTTTGTTATCGCTTGTGGTCGGAAGCGCAACACGAGCAGCTCAACGCACACAGCACCGCCGAAATGTTGCACGCGGATTTAGCTGATGTGGCGTTGCAATTAGCGCGCTGGGGCGTCACCGACCCCGCCGAACTGATCTGGTTAGATGCACCGCCGAGCGCCGCTCTCGCCCAAGCGCGTGACCTGTTAGCACGGCTGGGGGCGTTGGAAAAACGCGACGCAACTTGGTCAATTACCCGCCACGGGCAGGCGATGGCGAATCTGCCCACGCACCCGCGTTTAGCGCATTTATTGTTGGCCGGGCACGCACTTGGTGCGGGCGAGTTGGCGTGTCAGGTGGCGGCGTTGTTATCGGAACGCGATGCGTTGCGCGGCCAAGGCGCGGATATTCACACCCGTTTAGCGGCATTCAATGGCGCCATTCGAGGTGAAAGAAATGCTTCTCGGCTTCAACAAGTGATGCGGCAATTTCGCGCACTTTTACCGAAAAAATCGACACAATCGACGCTAAATCCAGAGGATAGCCGCTGGTTAGGTTGCCTATTAGCCTTCGCCTATCCCGACCGCATCGCCCAACAACGCCGCGCCGGTGGCGCTGATTACCGGCTGGCGAACGGACGCGCCGCGCAATTCGCCGAACCTGATGCGCTGATGAAATACGAATGGTTAGTGATTGCCGAATTGGGCAGCCGACAGGGGCAGCGTGAGGAACGCATTTACCTTGCCGCCGACCTCGACCCCACGCTCTTTGAGGAGGCGTTAGCCGAACAGGTGCGCGTTTTCGACCACCTCGAATGGGATGAACGCGACGGCGTATTGCGCGCAGAACGGCAACGGCGGATTGGGGAATTGGTGCTTTCGCGTGAGCCGCTACCGAACCTTTCTGACACCGCGCGCGGTCATGCGCTGCTGGCGTTAGTGCGACGCAAAGGGCTTTCGCTGCTGAACTGGACGCCGGAGCTGCGCCAATGGCAAGCGCGTATTGCGCTGTTACGCTGCCTTGACCTTGCGGAGCACGCGCACAGCGAATGGCCGGATGTCAGTGATGAGGCGTTATTAAATAATCTTGAGCAGTGGCTATTACCGTATTTAACGAATGTGAGTCGGTTGAGCCATTTTTCTGCGTTAGATACAGCCGCCCTATTGGGCAATTTATTACCGTGGCCATTACCACAACGCTTGGATGAATTAGCGCCTAAAACACTCAAAGTACCTTCTGGCTCTTTTATTCGCGTGGATTACAGCGAAAATCCGCCTGTGTTAGCGGTGCGTTTACAAGAATTATTTGGCTTGGCCGACACGCCGCGTCTTGCGGGTGGACGAGTGGCGGTTAAATTACATTTACTTTCGCCCGCTCATCGTCCAGTGCAAGTCACCCAAGACCTTGCGAGTTTTTGGGCGACGACTTACGCCGAGGTTAAAAAAGATTTAAAAGGCCGCTACCCAAAACATTATTGGCCCGATAACCCGCTCATTGCAGAACCCACAGCCCGAGCCAAGAGAAGAAGCCCGTGATTGCATCACTTTTTTCGAGGGCGCGTACCAAGGCTACACAGTCTCTTGAACCCACGTCCGCACGCCCTCCGCCGCCTTCCTGCCGCTGGCAAAACAGGCCGTCAGTAAATAGCCGCCGGTGGGCGCTTCCCAGTCGAGCATCTCACCGGCACAAAAAACGCCCGGACGATTTCTCAACATGAGTTGCTCCGTCAAGCCCGAAAAACACACGCCGCCTGCACTGCTAATGGCCTCATCCAGCGGGCGAGGCCGGATAAGCGGTAGCGGCAACGCTTTAATGCAGCGCGCCAAACGAGGCATATCGCGGAACGTGTCGGCGTCGGTGAGTTCACGCAGTAACGCCGCGCGCACGCCGTCCACGCCCAACGTGCTGGCCAAATGTTTGCTCATGGAGCGCGAGCCACGCGGTTTTTGCAGGGCTTTTTCCACCGCCTCTAGGCTTTTATGCGGCACTAAATCGAGATAAATCAACGCCTTGCCTGTTTGATTGATGGTTTCGCGGATGTCGGCAGATAAAGCATAAATCAGGCTGCCCTCAACACCATCGGCAGTAATCACAAACTCACCCTGACGCCCCGCTTCTTCCGCAGCCAAACGCACCGCCACCGGCTTAACCGGCGCACCGGCACATTTTTCACGGAAAAAATCGCTCCAGCCCGCGCCGACAAAACCGCAATTACTGGGCTGCAACGGCGCAACCGCTACGCCTTGTTGCGCCAGCAACGGAACCCATGCGCCATCTGAGCCTAACTTCGCCCAACTACCGCCACCGAGCGCCAAAATGACGGCATCCGCGTGGAACGTGCGTTCAGCGTCGGGGGTTGCGAGGCGCAGCGCACCTTGTGCATCCCAACCGAGCCAACGGTGGCGCGTGTGCAAACGCACACCGGCTTCACGCAGGCGTTTGAGCCACGCGCGCAACAAGGGCGCGGCTTTCATATCGGTGGGAAAAACGCGGCCTGACGTTCCGACAAAGGTTTCAATCCCTAAACCATGAATCCATGCGCGCAACGCATCAGCGTCGAACGTGTCGAGAAGTGCGCCAATCTCCGCCGAACGCTGCCGATAACGCGCCACAAATGCAGGCTTAGGTTCCGCGTGCGTGATGTTCATGCCACCCACACCCGCCAGCAAAAATTTGCGGCCTACAGAAGGCATGGCGTCGAACACATCCACCGATAAACCGGCTTCGGCCAACACTTCCGCCGCCATCAAACCGGCAGGCCCGCCGCCAATTACCGCCACCACGCGCATTCGCTGGGCAGAACAATCACGCATTTCGTTACTCTCAGTCAGAAGGAATCGCGCGAATT
>CAZBNX010000120.1:1179-4347 GCA_964493255.1 uncultured Pseudomonas sp. | reverse complement strand
TCAAGCTCCTAATACAAACCCCCCTCCGCTTTTGCGGTGGGGGGTTTTGTTTTGAAGATTTTTCGCTTTTCGCAGGATATTTATCTATGAATCCCAAAAAAATAGCAATTTTGCACCTGTTATCAGATGGTAAATTTCACTCTGGAGAGGAAATTGGGGCTTTATTAGGCGTTAGCCGTAGCGCCATTTGGAAATCTTTGCACGCCGTTAGTGAAGAGGCATCTGTGCCAATTCATACTATCCGTGGTAAGGGATATAAATTAGAAGCACCGCTTAGCCTGCTTTCTAAAGAAGAGGTAATCAGTGGACTGCCCGAGCTTACGTTAGAAGTAAGTGAAGTTATTGATTCAACCAATGCACAAGCTCGGCGTTATATTTTTTCTAAAGAAATAGAAGCGCCTTTTGTTATTGCGGCTGAAATGCAAACCATGGGGCGTGGTCGACGTGGTAGGACGTGGGTTAGTCCTTACGGGCAAAATATCTATCTTTCATATGTTATGAGAATCACTAATATAGCGCATTTGCAAGCACTCAGTTTAGTTGTAGGGCTTGCTGTGCTTAATACGATAAAAAAACAATCTGATGTGAGTGTGGGCTTAAAGTGGCCGAATGATGTACTTATTAACGCCAAGAAAGTAGCTGGTATTTTATTAGAAATACATGGTGATTTTCCTGATAATTGCCATGTTATTATCGGTGTTGGTGTTAATTTAAACATGATGGCATCCAGTGAAATAGATCAAGCTTGGACGTCTCTTTATAAAGAAACAGGCCGCTTAATTAATAGAAATAAATTTACTATTCAGTTTGCACAAGAGTTAACACAATTATTATCGGTTCATACCAATCAAGGATTTGAAGCTCTTCGTGCTGATTGGGAAAAAAATCATTTCTGGACAGGAAAAGCCGTTACGCTTTCTTCTGCGACGAACGAGGTACATGGTGTTGCATTAGGTGTTTCTAGAGAAGGAGAGCTGCGATTATTAGTTAATCAGCAAGAGCAGCTTTTTAATGGCGGAGAACTGAGTTTGAGGCTGGCAGAAGATGTTATTTCTTGATTGTGGAAATACATTTATAAAATGGATTTTTCGCACCGTAGACGCTACTTTTATGTTGAAAGGTAGCTGTTCGCAGTTATTTGAGGTGTTTGAGGAAATAAATAAATATGCTGCTACTGAGCCACAAAGGTTAGTTTTTGCAAGTGTACGTAGTTGCGCTGAAAATGAAGAGTTGATGGCTATTGTTCAAGGTCATTATCCGTCCATCATATGCCATGAAATTACTGTTTCGAAATACGCAGGCGGCGTGAGAAATGGTTATTTGGAGGTAGAGCAATTAGGTTTAGACCGTTGGTTAGGTGTTATTGCTGCTTATAATTTGTCCGCACAGAAAGCTTGTGTTGTTATTGATGCGGGGACAGCTATCACGATAGATTTTGTCGATTGTACAGGTCAGCATTTAGGCGGATATATTTGCCCTGGTTTTACCTTGATGCGTGAGCAATTAAAGCTAAAAACGCGCAAAATACGTTACGATGAGCGAAATGCTGAAAAATTGCTCATGGCGCGTGAACAGCCAGAATATCCCGGTATTTCTACTTTAGAGTGTGTAGAGCGTGGATGTTTCTTAATGATGGCTGATTTCATTCAGGCACGACTAAAAAAAAGCGCCGATTTGCTAGGCACAGATTACAGTGTTTATTTAACGGGCGGAGATGGAGAGCTATTTTCTAGCCTGTTGCCAAAAGCAAAACTCGTTCCTGAGCTGATCTTCGTTGGTTTGGAGTTACTTGCTCAAGCCGAAGTTAGTAAATCTTAAAAAATAGATTTTGATAAAAACAAAAAAGCACGCTCGTAAGCGTGCTTCTTGTTTGGAGCTCATGAGCGGATTTGAACCGCTGACCTCACCCTTACCAAGGGTGTGCTCTACCAGCTGAGCTACATGAGCAAGAACATTTACTTGGAGCGGGTAGCGGGAATCGAACCCGCATCATCAGCTTGGAAGGCTGAGGTTCTACCACTAAACTATACCCGCAAGAGCAAATAGCTCTTGAAAACTGGTGGAGGGGGAAGGATTCGAACCTTCGAAGTCGTAGACGTCAGATTTACAGTCTGATCCCTTTGGCCGCTCGGGAACCCCTCCGATTGGTGGCGCGCACTATAAAAAGGAAATGCCACACTGTCAACGATTTTTCTAATTTCTTTGCACAAAGCGATTTTTTTCAGAAATGACCTTAATTCGCCAGTGCTTTTTTCAGCTCTTTTAGTAACTCATCTCTGAATGCCTGCGTGTAGTTCCGCCCATACATGGCCTCTTTCAATGCGGCTTCTGTGTACAGCAACACCGAGCGGCTTATCCATATCTGGTGTCCTGCTTCTTTGGGATGAATATCACTTAATGTAGAGCGCAAAGCTTGTAAGGCTGCTTCACGATTTGAATGCGTGGGTGCGCCATGATTTATTGAGTCAGTAATAGCCGCCTCGGCGTGTTGCAATAATTCTCTTCTGACCCAACATCCTTCGGCGTAAGTTCCAGCGGCTGCTTTTAGCGCCTCTTCTACGGTTGCGCGGCTGGCGGCGTGCATGTTGCCTTCGTGATGCAACTCAGCGTAGTGCTTGAGTTTACCCGTAGGCATTACGCCGCTGCGTTGTTCTTCTAGCAATTCAGCACAGCGTTGCCGTAACTCATCTTCTAAATCAGCTTCTGGTTTATCGGTTTCTAAATGATTTAATACTTCAGCAGCTAGGAGTCGTACTAAACGCGCTGGAATATCCACAGGGTCTTGGGCTTGTAGCAGGCGTTTTAATAACGCAGGTGTTAATTCAGACATCGCTACTCACTTCCTAAAAGGTGTGCGTATGACGTTAGCAGAAATACAAACCCCGCGCAGTGCGCGGGGCGAGTCTCGTGCGGTGTGATGGCTGAATTAATGCTGACGAATCAAATGGTCGAACGCACTCAGGGCGGCTTTGGCACCTTCGCCCGCAGCAATCACAATTTGTTTGTAAGGAACGGTGGTGCAATCACCGGCGGCAAACACGCCCGGCACGTTGGTGTGGCCTTTTGCATCGACCAAAATTTCGCCGAATTTGGACAGCTCGACCGTACCTTTCAGCCATTCTGTGTTGGGCACTAAACCGATTTGCACAAAAATGCCTTCTAATTCAA
>CAZBNX010000120.1:0-1079 GCA_964493255.1 uncultured Pseudomonas sp. | reverse complement strand
GTCCACGCCGTAATGACGAACTTGCGCCTCTAGCGCCGCTGAAAATTTCGGGCCGTCGGTTTCTAAAACTGAAATGTAGTTTTCGATGGCCATGGTGTCGTTGGTTTGGCCACCCATGCGCTCGGCGGCGACACCTGTGCGAATGCCTTTGCGCGCGGCATACACGGCAGCAGCAGAACCGGCTGGGCCGCCGCCTACGATAAGCACATCAAACGGCGCTTTTTCGCTGAGTTTGGCGGCTTCGCGTGCGGTTGAATGCGTATCAAGTTTGGCGACAACTTCCTCAATCGTCATGCGACCGGAGCCAAACACGCTGCCACCTTGGAACACCATCGGCACCGCCATTACTTGGCGCGCTTCGACTTCTGGCTGGAAAGCGCCGCCTTCAATAACCGTGGTTTTAATGCGTGGATTGAGAATGGCCAGCAGGCTGAGGGCTTGCACAACGTCCGGGCAGTTGTGGCAACTGAGCGACATGTACACGTCAAAGCTCAAATCTTGGTCGAGGGATTTGATTTGCTCAATGACTTCCGCCTCAACCTTGGGGGGATGCCCGCCCATCCACAGCAAGGCCAGCACCAGCGATGTAAATTCATGCCCTAACGGCAAGCCAGCGAAACGCAAACGCGCTTCTGTTTCCCCTGCACGTTGCAGGCTGAACGACGGGCGACGGCTGTCGTTGCCATCCAAACGCAGGCTGATTTTGTCGCTGCGTAACGCTTGAATGGTTTCCAGCAGTTCGCGCATCTGTTGCGCGGTTTGGCTGTCATCCAGAGAAGCTACCAGCTCAAACGGTTGTGTAACACGTTCAAGGTAAGCCTTCAGTTGATTCTTCAAATTGGCGTCTAACATGCTGGCAACTCCTCAGAAAATACAAATTTCGGGTAAAAAAATGCCCGGACGCAACACACCCGGGCATTCCGCTCAAGGGGAGAAAGGCCCCTCAAACCAGTGCAGCGGCAGGCTTAGATTTTGCCAACCAAGTCCAGTGATGGCGTCAGGGTTGCAGCGCCTTCTTTCCACTTCGCTGGGCACACTTGGCCGGGGTTAGCGGCGGTGAATTGTGCGGCTTTCAGCTT
>CAZBNX010000119.1:0-4359 GCA_964493255.1 uncultured Pseudomonas sp. | reverse complement strand
AATGACATCATACCACAACGAACCACTTGTCTTGGCCGCTGCAGGCTATGACATCGGAGGAGAACCGATCAGACGCACACCCGGTGGAAATCAGGATCACTGGGAATTGTTCAGAGATCATGGCATCATCAGACGCGTTCACAAAGTTCCTCGGAAGTATCTCTTTGTGCCTCAGGCATCAACGCTTCCGACAGGATTCACATTGGACACTTTGGATCAGATGGAGCGACGCACAGTCATCTATCAAGCCAGCGGAGGTCAGCTCATTCTCACAGACGGATGGGAGAGCATGAACAGACAACAACGGCCAGTTGGATACTTGGACTCAGATGAGACATGGACAGGTTTCACGGAGTTTGTGTTGAAAGAGAAATCAAGAGCATCATCATCATCACAGGGAGCCCCGGGACCACGGGTTTCCTACAAGCACAGCGCAGATGGTGAGGAATTCATCGCACCAGCTCAGTTGGTCAGAGATGAAATGGCAAGGAAACTGCAGGAATCACAAGCAGAAATCGAGAAAGAACAGGCGGAAGCAGAGCAGGATCGATGGATCAAGAAAGGACGAATGTGGATCAGAATTCATGTCAAAGTCAGACGCAATCGCTTCATGCCGTTTCAGGAAGATGGACCGAAAGTCACGGAGCTTCAGCCGTACAGGCTCACACGCTTCATGCCAGTCGCAGTTCCAGCGGGTCACGAAAACGGACCTCAGCATGAATGGGACTCAGTGGACTTCAGGAACTCATCAGCACACGTGCAACCGTTTCAGTTTCAATGGACGGGCATCACGGTGTTCATGGAGAAAGAACATGTGATCAGACGCGATGGAAGAACAGATGACATCATTGATCATGACGAGCGTTTCCCTTCAGACGCCGCAAAGAGACCACGAGCGCTCCCCGAGCCTCACGAGCCCACTCAACAAGAGAGGGATCTTCACAATCTCACACACCTACCGTACCGGAGGTGGTGTTCAACATGTGTTCAGGCACGCGGTAAGCAAACCGCTCACCGTCAGGCCAAGGATCGGAATCCGGTCATTCAGGTCGACTATGCGTTCATGAGCACAAAGGAAGCACCAGGCGTCACGCTCACAGTCCTCACGGCAATCGACGTCAGGACTCAGATGGCAATGGCAGTTGCAGTTCCATCAAAGCAGGTCACACCATACGCGATCACAGAGCTCAAACGGTTCATTTACGAGACAGGCAGAACACAAGCGATCCTTCAATGCGACAAAGAGTCAACAGTCATGAATCTCCTCAAGGAGGTTGCAAAGGACATCGGTGGATTGTCAGTCAGGCACATCCCGACGGCATCATCACAGAGCAATGGATCAGTGGAACGATATCATCAGACATTGTTTGGTCAGATACGCACACTCAGAATGGCATTGTTGGACAGACTTCAATTGCAATCAACGGACATGCCGACGACTCATGCTTTGTTCCCATGGTTGGTCAAGCATGCAGCATGGCTCATCAATCGATATCTCATTCACGACGATGGTCTCACCTCGTTTCAACGACGGTTCAGACAGGAATCAAACCTTGCAGTTGCAGAGTTCGGTGAAACAGTGTTGTTCAGGAAATATGGCAGTCACAGCACCGGAAAGGCCGACTCAGCATTCACATCAGGAGCATGGATTGGCAGAGATCCAGAGAACAGCGAGCATCTCATTGCAACGGATCATGGAGTCTTCAAGTCTCGAACCATCAAGCGCCTCATTCCTTCAGAGAGATGGAAATCAGAGTTGTTCTCAGACTTCAACCGCACACCATGGAATCTCAATGGCAATGGCACGACAGACCTACGGTTCTTCTTGGACTTTCAAACGCGTGTCACGGAGCATCTGTCAGGCCTCGACGATGAAATCAATCAGGAGCCGGATCACAATATCAATATTGATGGTTCAGCCCCAGCACCGGGAGGACCGGCAGCATCATCCAGTGACGGCAGAGCAGCATCATCTTCAGGACCGGCAGGATCAAAGCCCAGCAGACAATCAGACGAGATGGATCAGAGCGTCAAGCGACGGAAGCGGTTCAAGTCACCAGAGTATCAGGGAGAAAAGCGAGCAGCAGAGCCGACAGCAGATGAACCAGCCAGCGGCAGAATCAGAATCAATGACGACGAGGATCTTGACGAAGTCATGGTGATTGGAAACATCCAGGTGTACTCAATTGTCAAGAAACATGTTGCGTTCGACGTGGAGGTCGCAGTCACTGATGAACATGAGGAAGACGCACTCAAGGATCCAGTCATTCAGCAATGGTTGTTGGATCAGTATCCTCACGACAAGCTGTCAGAAGCAATGAATCAGGAGATGGAACGCATGAAAGAGTTCGATGTGTATGACCTTGTCAGTGCATCAGCATTGTCAGCAGAAGAGCTTGAAGGAGCCATGGACTTCACATGGGCTCATCGATGGAAAGGATCACAGATCAGGAGCAGACTTTGTGTCAGAGGTTTCAAGCAATCAATCGCAGACATCGACGACACATACGCATCAACACCAGTCTTGCTCATTGTCAAAACGCTTCTTGTTCACGCCTTGGCAATGAATTGGAGCATCTTCACATATGACATCACGACAGCATTCCTTCATGCAGCCTTGGACCCGGACTCAGAGCCACTCTACGTCTGGGCACCTCAGGAGTATTGGCCATCAGGATCAACGTTGTGGAAGCTCAAACGTGCATGTTATGGACTCAGGACAGCACCTCGTGAATGGCAGGATCACTTCGCAGATGAATTGGAAAGGTTGAACTTCATGCGACTCAAATCAGATGGCAATGTCTACGTTCACAAGAATCTTCACATCATCATCTTGGCATATGTTGACGATCTCATGATCTTTGGAGAGCACAATCACATCATGCAGTTGGACAGTCAGTTGGAGCAGACGTTTCTCATCAAACGCACAGGTGATCTCAACGACGATGGAAATGAAATCAAGTTCTTGGGACGACGACTCAGACGGACGGATCAGGGAATTCTCATGTATGAAGATCCGGAGTACTATCATGACATCCTTCAGGAAATGGACATGGAACATTGCAAGGAATCACCAACGCCAGCAATCATCACAGCATCAACGACGGACATGATGAATGACGAATTGGTCAGCGACGATCAACACTCATTGTACAGACGCATCGTGGGCAAGCTTCAATGGCAACATCTACTCAGACCGGACGCTGCATTCACAATCAAGGAGTTGGCGAGAGACCTCAATTCGCCGACCACTCAATCGTTCAAACGACTCAAACATCTGTTGCGGTACCTCAAGGGTACGCTTCATTACAAGTTGTTGCTTCAGCCCAAACTGGTCATGGAATCAATGAAAGAGTACGACGTCACACTTGTCATCCCGACGGACGCCAACTGGGCCGGATGCCCAAAGTCACGGAAGAGCACATCAGGCGTTCTCATTGAATACCTTGGCACACCGATTCACTTCATCTCAAGGACTCAGTCAGTCATCGCACAGAGCTCAGCTGAGAGCGAGCTCTACGCAATTGGATCAGGTGTTGCAGAGGGACTTCATGTCAGATCATTCTTGCTCGAGGCAGGTTTGGTCAGGAGCGTCACCTTGGAAATTCAGACGGACTCATCAAGTGCAAAGTCAATCGCGAAGCAGTATGGCACATCACGGAAGACTCGTCACATTCAGCTCAGGTATTTGTTCATGCAAGACCTTGTCAGAACAGGCATTCTCAAAATCACCAAGATCACTGGAGACAGTAACCCAGCGGACGTGTTCACGGAATTCATCAAATTGGAGGTCCTCAGGCGTCACTTGCAACGCACAGGACTTGTCATCAATCATCATGACAATGACATGGAAGCGCGCAGCACGCGCAATCAATCACGGAAATCTGAGCGAATCCCAGATCAAATCTCAAAGTTGACGCAGTCAAGGATCACTCAATGGATGGTTCCGCGCATGGCGCATCCGAGCGAGCATCAGACGATAGCGCAGATCAGCAGCATCACAGCACAGCAGACAGACGTTCGCAGCTCATTTTGTCATCACGCAGCGTTTCAGCGGTTCAAGCGGTCTCAGGATCGTGCGAGCACAGCATTCAGCATCAGTCAGGAAGCGAGAGCCATCACCATGAGCAATCAGGACGAGCAGCAGCCTCAGCTCAGGCTCAATCAAGTTCTCACATGTGATGAATGGAAGCACAGGATCATGGCCTCACAGAGCACGGGTCAGCCACTCAGCGATCAAGATGCATGGGACTCACTTCTCGCACTATCACTTGAAGATGCAGAAGAAGCTCAACAATGCGCGGACGAGCGCGCTGCTCGTCAGGCGATCAAGGTCAAGAAAGCAGAGCAATCAACGCA
>CAZBNX010000118.1:1835-4443 GCA_964493255.1 uncultured Pseudomonas sp. | reverse complement strand
TGGAGAAGGGGTCAAGGGGTCGTGGAATACCGCAGGGAGCGCAGCGACTGAGGATATGCCGCGAAAGCCCCTTGATGCCTTCGCAACGACCCAATGCTTCAGGGCAGGGGTGGGGTTGGGTTTTCAACCCCACCCCCTGACCCTGCGGCGAGCAGTGGGGTTTGGGGCAACGCCCCAAGGTCTTGTTGTTTCCAATGACTGCCGAAGGCGGCACTTGAGGGAGGGGGAGCCGGTACGGGGGAGGGCGAGGCCCGAAGCCCGCCACGGCGCAGCTGCTGCCTGTTAAAGACTTTAAGATTTAAAGTTAATTGCGCGCGCGCGTTACGGTTTTTGGAAGCCTCGCCGTTATTGGCTTAGCGGGGAGGTTCTGCATCTAAAACCACGTGTCGGGGTGCATGTGAAACCACGTGTCAATTCACAGGCTGGGTGCATGTGAAACCACGTGTCAATTCACAGAAATGCGAGTTTTATCCACAAGGCAAAAGCACGTGGTTTCACGTGCGCTTCGCTTTGTTTAATCCGCCCAGTAGGTCGGTAATCTGCGCCTTTGCGCCCTTTGCGGCGCGGGCGTAGAACGTCACGGCGTCCGCCTCACCATCGAACGCCACGCGGTAGTCCGGCAGCTCGTTGGACTCGGCCAGCTTCTTGATGTCGCCTCGGAAATTGCGCAGAGGTGCGGTGCTGCCGCTCTTTTCGTGCAGCGTCGCAAGGCTCACGCGCCACTTTGGCTGTGCGCCGCAATGCTTGCGGGCAAGCTCGTAGATGCGTCGATCTAGCGGCTTGCGCAGCCGGAAGTAGTCGCGGCTAAGGGTCAACACATGCTTGGCCTTGATTGATCGCCACAGCCAATCCGGCAAAGTGATTTCGATAGCCACCATGCGGTCGTCACCGTCACGCTCGATGACGCGCCACGAATCCACTAACCCGAATCCTGCCCGTTCGCGCTGGCCGTCCGTCACGATATTGGTTTCGATCACCGTGCCTTTGAGCCGCGCCAAGGCACCGCCCATGCGTTTGTAGCTGTCGCCGTCTGTGCGGCGGTTCGTCGCCACAAGGAAGTCGTAGGCGGTTAGGCGCACAACGCGCCCCACGTCTTCACGCCCACGGTTGATCGCCTCCACCAGATGGCTGATGCAGTAGATCCACAAGTCCTTGTCGTGAATCGTCGCGCAGCCGTCATGCCCCGGTTTGACTGTCACCGTCGAGCCGTTACGCTCGTACACGCGCACCCGCTTGTCGCCCGCCTTGAGCGCGAACAAGGGGTGTTCCATGCTCGCCATGTCGTCCTTCGGCGCAGCGTCTAAAATGTCAGCCACGAAGAAGTCGAGCTGGCGATGCCTGCGGGGCGTGAGGTGTCCGACCACGATCAGTACCCCTTCGGAATCACAAACTGAACGCCTGTCTTGTTCGAGAATGGAGCGGTAAAATTCTCGTAACCCTTACCCTGATTGGTGCTGACAGGGATGCACAGGCGCTCGGTTCCGTTCGCGTCGGTGCAACTGGTCAGCGTGATGCGCCCGCCTTTTTTCGCCAGTGCCGTCACGTTGGTTTGCAACTCGGCCACATCGGCCTGTAGCTGCGCCTTCTGCTCGGCCAGTGATTCGACCTGGCTGCGCTGATACCAAGCCGCGCCCCATGCCACGGACAGCACCGTGACAATGGCACCCGCGCCGATGATCGAGGCGACCGCCGCCCACTTCCAGCCGAATGACTCGGTGGCCGTGTTCAGCTTGCCTTCGGCATCGCTTGCGGCCTGCACTACGCTCGATAGCCTGCCCAGAATCGGCTTTACAGCCGCTTCCAAGGCCGCAGAGGCCGTTTGCGAGGCTCCGGCTAGCGATTCCCTCACCGCACCCCCTACGGCCTCGCCTGCGGCCTTCTGGATGGCTGGAGCGGCATTTCTGGCGGCTTGCTCCACCGTCGCAGCCGACTGGCCGACTGTTGAAGCCGCTTTTTGCGCCGCCTGCGTGGCCGCGTTCAATGCGTCGATCTGGCCTTTCAGTCCGGCCAGTAGCTTTTCCGTGGTCTGGCTTTGCTGCTCCGTGGTGTTAAGCAACACGCCAAGCATTTGCTGTGCATCCATCGCTCTCCCCCTAGCCGCGCACCGTGATTTCGATATCTGACGGCGCAACGCCAAAAGTCAGAGCCAAGCCTTCCTTTGCTTCGGCAAGCGTCAGCGCCTCCCCCTGCCGACCAGACTTAACCTCTGGTTCTTGTTCTGGCATAGGTTGAAATTGCAACGCAGTGACATCGATGCCAAAGCTTTCCAAATCCGTGTAAAGGACGGGATTACGGTATCCCGGCCACGCGTTAGCCACATCGACTTCTGCATATTCGCTGAAGATTAAAACCCAGCGATTCTCACTGTCCTGCTCTTTTGAACGCACAACATCCTTCAGACGACCAACGACAAATGCTGTGTGATGAGGCGCAGAGACATGCCCCCAATCGTCCGTAAATCCTCGATTCTGAACGCACACGACGTACTCACACTTGCGGGCTCGCTTCGCATCAAGAACCCAAGCTTGCGAACCACCTTCCGCTAGGATTTTCTCAATACCACGAGCGGTAAGAACACAAATTGCACTATGTTTTTCGATAGTTTCCA
>CAZBNX010000118.1:0-1735 GCA_964493255.1 uncultured Pseudomonas sp. | reverse complement strand
CCTGCTCCGGCATGTCCTTCACCCGCGATGCGCCGATGTGCTTTTCCGGCCTGCGCTCGATGCCTTGCGCTTTCAGGCTGCGGTGATCGACCCGCGCCTCGTGGCCGTGGCGCTCAAGGTGCAGGTTCTGCACATCCGCCCAGCGCTGGCGCGTGGCCTGCAAGCGTTCTTCCGTTCCGGCGCTGTCCTTGCGACAGCCGCCCTTCTCTGGTGCTTTGGTGTTGTATCGCTTGAAGTACTGGGCGGGGTCACGGTCTAGGCCGTCCCGCGTGCGCTCGCTGTACATGATGTGCGCGTGGGGCTGTTCGCCCTTCTCCAGCGCGGCATTCGGCGTATGAATCGCCCACTGATAAGCGTGCTTATCACCAATTTCCTGCGCGATGAAATCCTCCACCAGCGCCCGCCGCTGGGTGGGGTCGAGTTCACGCGGCAAGGCCACTTCGATTTCCCGATACGTCGCGCCGTTGGCGCGTTCGTGTTCGTCGGCAGCATTCCAGAAATGCGCGGGGTTATGCGCCGCCCACTTCGGCATGTTGCCGTAGGCGGTCGATTCCAAATCTTCATAGCGTTCGCGCCCGCTGTATTTTCCCTCGCGGGAAATATACGCGGAGTGCGAAGCGGCCTTGCCTTTGCCGCCAACCTTTACGGTGCAGTGGTACGACGCCATGCTGTTGCCTTTGACTTTCCCCGTAGGGGCGCACGTTTCTCGCAGAGAAACAACTAAGTGCGCCTTCTCAATGTTCCATCGAGAAGGATACACCATCGCGCCGCCATCTTCCTGCGTGTAAAATCAACAATTTCCAACACCAACAACGGAAATGCTACAACATGGAAAACAACGACTGGCTACAAGACCGCGTGGCCTATCTCAAGGGCTTGAAGTCGCCAAGCGATCAACAGGCTTTGCTTGTCCTGCTGGCTGAAAAACCACAGCGCACATCACAGGACGAAAAAAAGCTTGCCGCCATCGTTCGCGCTGAAAAAGCCAGCGTGAAAGCAGCCAAGGCAAGACAGGACGCGGCCAACCTCATCAACGCGGAAAAGAAAGCCGCCAAGGAAGCCGACCGCAAGGCCAGAAACCACAGACTAATTCTGCAAGGCGTTTTGTTCGATCTGGCCGGACTGGAAAACCGCAGCCGGGGGGAGCTGCTCGGGCTGCTGCTGGCCGCATCTACCACCGACGACCCGCAACGCTGGGCAAGCTGGAAAGCCAAAGGGGATGCTCTGCTGGCGGAAAAAGGCGACGCAGCCAACGGTTAAGCCATGAAAAAAGCCTGCTCTCAAGCAGGCTCTTCGGAAAATTTCAAACAAAAATCACGCAGGATTGAGCGAGAAATCAGGTTCATCACCTTTACTATCGCCAATCAAGGCCGTGGCTTGTGCGGCGGTAATAACGACCTTTGTTTTTGCATCCTGGTACAACATGGAATAAGCATCAACATGGGCAACAGTGTACGTATTGCCATTCGGGCTGTTTTTTGAAAGTTGGAGCGCGATCACATCGCGATCAACTCCAGCCTCACTCATTTTCCCGACGCGCTCAACGGTTGATCCAGCCCTTGATGCTGGACTTGCGACTTTTTCAAAAAGATCGGTTGCACCGTCTTTCCCTGCTTGAATGATTCCCATACGCCCTCCTTCAAAGATAGCTATTTCATCTGGGTACAATTTCTACCGTTTCAAGACCTTGGGGCGTTGCCCCAAACCCCACTGCTCGCCGCAGGGTCAGGGGGTG
>CAZBNX010000117.1:0-4465 GCA_964493255.1 uncultured Pseudomonas sp. | reverse complement strand
CATCGGTGACCTGATCAAAGCGCAAATGGGCAACCAGAACTAATTCTGGCTAACCATTGCAAGAGGGCGACTTAGGTCGCCCTTTTTTGTGTCTTTTGATTGGCCATTCATCCTGCATTCGGAGTTTTTACATGCCTGCAATCACTCAAGAAAATTCTTTGCTTTACAACAAATTAATTACCGAAACCTCCACTCTTTCTTGGCAAGAACTGCAACCTTTTTTTGCACGCGGTAATGTGCTTTGTGTTGCTACAAACGTGGATTTAATCGCCGTCGCTGAAGCCCTCGCCGAAGATAAAAAAATCCCCATTAGTGAATGGCTAACCCGTGGCGAATTGCATCGTATGGATGTAAAAGACGCAGAGGATTATCAAGCACGCAATCCGCAACTGTGGGCCGTCGTCGTCGCGCCGTGGGTGCTGGTGCAAGAACGCCAACAACCCAACGCGCTGCATTAATTGGGAGCGTTTTATGTCTAGGTCTACCCCTACGCTGGCGTTTGCAGGCATCGGTTTAATGGGGCTGCGGATGAGTCGCCGCCTACTGGCTGCGGGCTTTCCGCTCACCGTGTGGAATCGCAGCACCGAACGCTGTGACGTACTCGCCGATGCAGGCGCACACATTGCCAATCATCCCGCTGACTTATGCCATGAAGCCGATGTCATCATGCTATGCCTTGCCGATACGCGCGCCGTGCGTGAGGTGGTCTTTGGGCCGCAGGGCATCGCATCGCAGGGCTTGCCCGGTCAGTTATTGGTGGATTTTTCCAGCTCCGACCCCGCGCAAACCCGCGCCATGGCCGCCGAATTAGAAGCTCGCTGCGGCATGCGCTGGGTCGATGCACCTGTTTCTGGCGGTACGTTAGGCGCGGAAGCAGGCACCTTGGCGATTATGGCGGGCGGGTTAGAAGAAGATATCGACCGGCTTCGCCCTATTTTTTCCCATCTTGGGCAGCGCGTAACCCGCATGGGCGACGTGGGCGCGGGGCAAGTGACCAAAGTCTGCAATCAGATGATTGTGGCCTGTAACGCACTGGTGATTGCGGAAGTGGTAGCACTGGCGGAACAAGCCGGTGTAGACGCTCATTTACTAGCCCCCGCGTTGGCAGGCGGTTTTGCCGATTCGCGCCCGCTGCAATTATTAGCACCGCAAATGGCCGAAAGCCGTTTCGAGCCTGTGCGCTGGCACGTTCGCACGCTCCTCAAAGACTTGGATACGGCGGTTACTGTGGCGCGTGAAAACAGTTCAGCGACGCCCATGACTGGTTTGGCTGCGCAACTGATGCGTTTGCATGGCAGCCAAGGCTATCTTGAACAAGATCCGTCCACGCTGGTTGAACTATTCCGCAAGGTGAGCGCATGAAAATCGCGGCCAATCTCAGCCTATTGTTTACGGAATACCCATTATCGGAGCGTATTGCGGCGGCTGCGGCGGCTGGTTTTCAAGCAGTCGAGATTCAATTTCCTTATTCATTGCCCGCTGAAGACCTGAAACGCGCGTTAGAGGCTCATGCACTCCCGTTGGTGCTCATCAATTTGCCCGCTGCGGATTTAATGGAAGGCGGCCCCGGTTTAGCTGCCGTCCCTGACCGTGCTGACGAATTTGAGCAGGCTTTAGCCGAAGCGCTGGCATACGCCAAAACCGTAAAGCCTTTCTTTATCAATGTGTTACCCGGACGCTTGGCCACAGGTGTCACGCGCGCTGCTGCACTGGAGACGCTGGTTCAACGATTACGGCGTTGCGCGGAAGCGTTTGAACCTTTAGGCATTGGCGTACTGGCCGAAGCCATCAATCCGCTGGATATGCCCGGTTTTCTGATTAATACCGCGCAGGAATTACGCGACCTTGTTGCGCAGGTAAATCACCCCAACATGGCAGCACAGCTCGACCTGTATCACATGGCACGCCAACAGCTTGAGAGTGAAGAAAGCATTGCGTTATTAGCGGGAAAAATTGGCCATGTGCAATTTGCCGATTGCCCCGGACGCGGCGAACCGGGAAGCGGCACGCTGGATTTTGCACGCGCTATGCGAGCGTTAGAAGCCGCTGCCTACCAAGGTTGGTGGGGCGCAGAGTACCGCCCCACCACATCAAACACCCGCGCCAGCCTTGGATGGCTGGCAGATTGGAGCGCTGCTTAACCCGCAACCAACACGCGAATGGCCTCAAGGCGTAATGCTGCTTGGTCAAACATCGCCATGCCTTGCGCGCGCTGCTGCCGCAAACTCTCCAGCTCGCTTTCACGCACGCTGGGGTTTACCGCGCGCAGGGCTTCTAAACGCGCCAGCTCTTCCTCTTTTTCGGCACTGAAACGATGACGCGCCGCCGCCACCCGCTCCGCATGGCGCGCTGCTACCTTACTT
This sequence comes from uncultured Pseudomonas sp., assembly GCA_964493255.1. Classification (GTDB taxonomy): domain Bacteria; phylum Pseudomonadota; class Gammaproteobacteria; order Pseudomonadales; family Pseudomonadaceae; genus Geopseudomonas. Next base: position 2,102 of record CAZBNX010000117.1, on the reverse strand, counting down.
TCCCCAACGCTGATTTGTTTGGTCAGCTCATCGCGTTGTGCCTGTACAAATTTGCTGGCACTGGCACGCGGCACCCCTTCTAACTGACCGTGCAAGGTGTCAAAACTGACTTTGCTGGCCAAGTCATTGCCTTGAGCATCGAGCAAGCAACGCAACGCAACCGGTGGTAAATAACGCCCTAATTGCAGCGAACGTGGCGCAACCACCTCACTGACAAACAACAACTCCACTAATACCGTACCTGTTTTGAGCGCCTTATTTTTAATCAGCGCCACCGACGTGTTCCCCATCGAACCGGACAGCACCAAATCCATGCCGCCTTGCACCATCGGGTGTTCCCAGCTAATGAATTGCATGTCTTCGCGGGCTAACGCCAAGCTGCGGTCATAGGTGATGGTAACGCCTTCCTCATCGCCCAGCGGGAAACCGGCATCCAGCATTTTTTCACCGGGACGCAAAATGAGCGCGTTTTCGGAATGGTCTTCACTGTTGATGCCAAACGCATCCAGCAGCTCTTCCATATAAATGGGCAACGCAAATTCGTCATCTTGCTCAAGAATGGCGCTCACCAATGCCTCGCCTTCACCTGCACCGCTCGAATTCAGCTCTAACAGGCGGTCACGTCCAGCGTGCATTTCAATTTCTAAGGCTTCGCGCAGGGTTTTGCCTTCAATCAGCAAATCATGCCAAGCGTCTGTGTCATCGCTGCGAAGTTGCGCTTTCAACGCTTCACGGAAACGGTGCTGCAAGGTGTTGCCGGTGGGACAGGTTGCCAAAAACGCATTCAGCGCCACGTCGTACCACTCAAACAGACGTTGTTGCGCGCTGTTTTCCAAATAAGGCACATGCACTTGCACTACATGCCGCTGCCCGATGCGGTCTAGGCGGCCAATGCGCTGCTCCAGCAAATCCGGGTGAGCGGGCAAATCAAACAGCACTAAATGATGAGCAAATTGGAAGTTACGGCCTTCACTACCAATTTCAGAACAGATAAGCACCTGCGCGCCCGCCTCTTCATCGGCGAAATACGCCGCCGCGCGGTCACGCTCCAGAATGCTCATGCCTTCATGGAAAACGGCTGCCGAAATTCCGGCGGTGATACTTAACGCATCATCTAAATCCAAGGCCGTTTCTGCTTGCGAACAAATCACTAATACTTTGTTTTTGCGCAGATTCTTGAGCGTTTCCGCCAACCATTTAACGCGCGAATCAAAGGTCCACCATGGTTTCTCATCACTGCCTTCACACGCGCGGTAACGGCTTTCGGGGTACAGGAAATTTAACCCGGCATACTCCGAGGGAAACGGCAGCGGCGCAGGATGCAATGCACGTTCGGGGAAACCCTGCACAGAAGCGCGCGTATTACGCAACAAGACGCGCCCCGTGCCATGACGGTCGAGCAACTCACGAATTAAACGCGCCCGCGCTTCTTCATCGCCGGTTTCTACGTCGTTTAACAGCTCATCGCCTTCTTGACCAAGGAACCCATGAATCGCAGCCCGCGCATCAGGCGACAAACAACCGTGGTCGAGTAACTCTTGCACCGCATCGGCTACCGGACGGTATTGCGCGCTTTCATCACGGAAGGCTTGCAGGCTATGGAAGCGGTCAGGGTCGAGCAAACGCAGGCGGGCAAAGTGGCTTTCTAACCCCAACTGTTCCGGCGTGGCTGTGAGCAGTAAAACGCCCGGAATGTGACGCGCCAGCGCCTCAACCAACGCATATTCGATGCTCGGTACTTCCTCATCCCAGATAAGGTGATGCGCCTCATCGACAATCAGTAAATCCCAATCAGCCTCTAAAATTGCATCTTGTGCTTTTTCATCGCCCGCCAACCAATCCAGCGACACTAACGCTAATTGGCTGTCTTCAAAGGGATTTTGCTCTTCTGCGGTGGCCGCAAAGCGCTCGGCGCTGAACAGCGTTACCTGTAAATTGAAGCGGCGGCGCATTTCTACCAGCCACTGATGTTGCAAATTTTCGGGCACCAAAATCAGGGCGCGACTGGCGCGGCCGGTGAGTAATTGGCGGTGCAAAATCAGCCCCGCTTCGATGGTTTTGCCTAAACCGACTTCATCCGCCAGCAACACGCGCGGACTGGC
>CAZBNX010000116.1:1556-4528 GCA_964493255.1 uncultured Pseudomonas sp. | reverse complement strand
CGGCGCACGTCGTCAATCGTGAACGCATCAACCTTGAACCCCTGCGCCTGATACCTGGCGACGCGATCGGGGCGCAGTCGGTGGAGCATCGTGTAGGCTTGCTGCGGACTGATCGGTTGCCAATGCGCCGCCCAATAGATGTCGCTCCACTGCGCCGGGCGGATTTCGTCGTCGGAGTTGATGAGGATGCCGGGGCCCCAACCGTACCCGAGCATTTGGAAGTAACGTTCGATTGCCTGCGGCCGTTCGTCGTACAGGCCGAGAATGTTGCCAAGCCGCGGGTCCATGGCCTCGCGCACTTGGAAGCGCACCAGGTCAGATATCGACGGCACTTCGTGCGCCAGACTGCGAAACTTCTCGCCCCACTTGTCAACGTCGAACCCGTTGCGGCGGATCCCGGCCTTGAATTCGTCTGGGTCTATCAAGCCGCGCAGCATCATGCGCGACAGGTCAAACCCGTTGGGAACCTGGCGACGCATCTCCATCAGGTCGTCGTACGACGCCAAGTGTGCGCCGCTCGCGTTGCGCAGTCTCTCCCACTGTTCGCGTCCGATCGCCCCGCGGACGAAAGCCGCGTCGGCCTCGCCTACGGTTGGCCGTTCCAGAGTGAACGGGTACACCTGATCCCACGACTGCCAGTTCATCCCGTTGCGGCGCAAGCCGGCTTCAAACTCGACCTGGTTCAGCGCCCCCGATTGCAGCGCCTTCCAGAGTTCGGGCGACGACGGGTAGCGCAGCCGCGACGACAATAGTTTGTCGTACAGGTCAACCCGGGCCGTCGTGTTGTTGCGCAGCAGGGTCCAATCGTCGTTTGACAGGAACCCGCGCATAAACGCGTCGTCAACGTCGCCGATCCCTGGCGCCTGAAGAGTGTACTTCCAGAGCGCAGACCATTCGCCCCAGTCGGCCCGGTTGCGGCGGAAGCCGGCGGCCGCGCCCTGCGGCGTCACGTCGCCGTTTATCGACGCAAGCCAGTAGGCGGACTTCGGCGGCGGTTCCAGCCCGGATCGTTCAACGCCACGCCAGATTCGCGCGTACGCGTGCGGAACCAGGTCGAAGCGGCCCGGGAGCCAAAGGCACCCGTTGAACCGCATCCCGGTTTCGGTGTCCAGGTCGTTTAGCGTGCCCGAATTATTCGCTGCGAGAATTTCTTGCGGCGATGGCAGCGCCGTCGGTGCGACCGCATCCTGAATCTGACCTACGGCGCGGCGCGGACCTTTGAACCATTCTGTTGCCGAGAGGATACCAAGTTTAGGAGTTGCCATATGGCCTCACCTGGCGGCGCGTCGCGCAGAATGGATAGGTACAAGTTCATGTCGCCATCGCTTTCCATCGACAGAAGCGACAGGCCGGACGGATCGGCCGCGAGCAGCGGCAGGAAAGGCGCGATCGGGAATTGCGTTCCGGCCGCCGCGTCGATCTGGCGCCGGGCGCAATCCGACAGCGCCCAGGCCGACGTGCCCACGGCGCCTTCCAGTTCGGCGACCTGTATCACGGAGGCGGCCGCGATCCGCTTGCCGTCACACGGCCCAGTCGGTTGCTCGTCAGGCGCCGGACACGTTCCCGTCACTGGTCCGGGTTGTACAGGCGGGGCCGGCGGCAGTGTGGGCACTGGTCCCACGATTGGTGGCACGCTTCCGCCGGGCGGCAGTTCGGGCATTGGCTGTTGATTGCCGCCCGCAAGAGTGCCTTTGTAGCAGGCGACGACAGGTCGGCCTTGATACAAGACCGTACGTATCTCTTCACCAGGAGCGCAGCGAGGTATGCCGTCAGGACCGTACACAGCGCAGCCGTAATAATCATTTGTTCCGTCGGCAAACCAAAAGCCCAAGCCAGGGCAGTAAACGCGTGGTGCATCGACGGCGGATCCATTTCCGGGCGATAGTAGTTGTGCGGTTGGCGCAGATGGGCCAAGAGAACTTGGGCCTTGCAGTTGAGCATCGTACATTCCCCCGCCGCCGACCTGGTTTATGGTGACGGACTGCTCTGATACGGCGGACGCTAGAGACGCGTCAATCGTATCACGAACCGGGGAAAGTAGTGATTCCTGACCGTTGACGGCGCGGGTTGTCGCCGCCTTCATTGCGGTTTGGACGCGCTGGGCCTCGGACTGCTGCGCAGACAGTGACGTTGCGAGTGCGTCCGCCAGGTCGTCAATAACCGGCTGCGCAACCTCGGTTTGTAGATTGATGCGCCGCCATACTTCATCGACGGGGCCGGCGGTCCCTTCGGCGGTCATCACGTCCACGATCAAACCCTTTCCGGGAAGAATTGGCCTTTCGCCTTCATGGCGAAGTCGCGCTGGGCGTTGTTGACCTGCTCTGCCTTCGCAACGTCGATCCCACATTCGCGGCACTTGCGAATGAGTTCAGCGGTGTGCGCCGTACTCTCAATCACAGCGTCAAGGCAAGCGCAATGCTGATCATTCAGGGGGTTGGACTGGTTCGCGGCCATAGTCGTATGGCATCCTTTCGTCATGAATGAGCGGTCGGGTGTTTGTCCCGGTGCAAACGGCGATCGCGTTTGACAGTCGCTCGCGCACGTTGAGAAGATAGGCGAGGTCGCGCCGCGACACGGGGAAGCCTGCCGCGGCCAAGGCCTGCTCAATAAGGGCGGTTGCGCCGCAAGCCGCCCGGATCCCTGCCCGAAGCGCCGTATCCCGTTCCTGGCGGTTCATTGTCATACTGTTCCAACAGGAACGTTTCAACGACTGCGACGGTGATGCCGACAGCGCTTCCGATTCCCCAGAGTTCATCCTGTATCGCCGATCCGAAGTCGGCGCGGGTGAGGAGCAGCGGTTGAGTTTGCGTCGGAATAAGGATCACCTGGTTTTGCGTTTTAGTGGCCGGATCGAATGAGAATCCCCAGTTGGTAGTTGGATGCGCGGACAGCAGCAGCGACCAGCGCCGGCTATTGCCGGGGAGCAGTTTGCCCCAGACGTTCGACGGCATGATGACGTATTCGTTGCGGCC
>CAZBNX010000116.1:0-1456 GCA_964493255.1 uncultured Pseudomonas sp. | reverse complement strand
GACGGCCCGCGCTCCCCCAGATACGTCAAGTCAAGACGGAATTCCTGAGTGCTCGCCGCGGTCGCGTTGGCGAGAATCTGGAATTGCGGCGGCTCGAAGGAATGGAAGTAGCCCCAGACGCCGAAGCCGCCATCCGAATAGAGAGGCGGACGGTTGCCGATGGCTTCCATTGCCAGGTTGCCCGGTCGAAGCTTGCGGCCCCGATAGGTGTACGGCCTGGCGAAGTTGAACCGGAAGGCGAGCGTTCCCGCGTCGAAGCACTGCACTCCGTTGACGCAATACCACCCGGAGCGCAGGTTTTCGGCGAAGGTCAGCGCGCCGTTGCTCGACCAGGACTGAGCGACGCCGGCGAGGGCGCCGGTGGCGCGAACCGTGATCCGCTGCAAGCCGCGGTCAAGGTTTCGGTTCCAGGTCGGGGGCGCGATGATGGCGAACGCGTTCGCTACCTCGGTGGCGGCGCCCAGGTCGTTCGTCTGCTCGACGGCAATCTCTTCATTCGTCGGCAAGGGCATCGGCATGTCCCGGAAGTCCTGCCAACGGTGATCGTCCGGGACGGTTGCGGAGCGGAACACAGGCCATATCTGATGGCGTGCGATCGCGTTGAGTGTCGGGACGTTGAGTCTCGACCGCGTGACACTGGTTTCGATCGCGGTCAGCGCCAGCAGGTTGTATTGCTCCGTCAGGATGAAGTGATTGTTGCGGGTCGTGATTTCGTCGTCAACGACTGCGTTGATGTCGGCATCGGCGGCGCCGGCCGCGATTCCGGCTTCGGAGAAGGCGAGCAAGTGAAACATGCGATTGGTTCCCCGGTCTGTGTGGTGGTAGAACGCAAGGGGGATTCCCTTCCCCCTTGTCGGCGCGGGAGGTGCGCCGCGCCCCAACGTGGTTCGGACTACTGGCGGTTCGCGGCGTCCATCAGCATGTCGATGGCCTTCGCCGCGCGGGCCTTCGCGTTCTCCCGGCCGCCCTTCGGCATGGCCGCGACCGTGCTACTGATGTTTTCGTAGACCGGCGCCCACTGCTGGAAGTGCGCCCGAACCTTGTCGGCGGCCGCGGCCGCGCCGCTCGCCAGGCGGTCAGCGCCCTTATTCTTCGCGTTGTCCTTCCAGCGCTGCATGGGCGTGTTCAGCAGCTTTTGCCGCCGCTTGCCGCTGCGCACGCTCTCCTCGACCCGCATCAGATACAGGTCGTCGGCTTCGGCCGCCTTCGCCATCGGCGATTCGGTGACTTTCTCGATCCCATCCTTGTACCGCTGCTTGGCCGCGCCGCTTTGCGTGGCCTCAAGGTACCGCTTGACAGCGGCTTCGGCCGTCAGACCCGCCATAGGATAGACTCCCTGCCTTGTGTGAAATGGGGCCCCGCTTTTATTGTAAGCCAGGTACGGATTTACAGCAAGCACATTCCCGACACCAACCTCCCCGCCGTCCGACACCACACATCCACCCTTCGCCCTCCC
>CAZBNX010000115.1:3422-4533 GCA_964493255.1 uncultured Pseudomonas sp. | reverse complement strand
TTGCCGGGAACACGTCTGGGCACCGTGTCGGAGTTGCAAGCCGTTCGCTTCGGGTTGGGGGAAGGCCGTCGCTCGGTGCGACGGCCTTTCCTTTTCATGCCGCCCGACTCGCTTCGGTAATCACTTCGGCCGGGTCGATGCCCAGCGCCGCACAAAGGCGAATCAGTAGGTCAACCGTCATGCGCTGCCGCCCGGCTTCCAGTAGCGTATACGTCGGCCTGTGAATTCCGGCCGCCGCGGCAACCTCGCCTTGGGTCATGCCGCGTTTGCCACGCGCCGCCGCCAGGCGGCGCCCAACAACGCAATCGATTTCAGTTTGGCTCATCATTTTCCACCTCCAATCGTATGATCCTGTACCCTGCCGGGCCGTGCCTTTCCAGAATTGCCAGCGACCGGAGAACGGCCGCCAGCGCGTCGGGCTGTCTGACCTGGCAGAGATAGGCTTCTTTCCCGTCCTGGTCTACTACGTACACATTCCATACCGTTCGCATCCGCCTCACCTCTCATTGAGAATCATCGGGCGAATTCTCCCGTCTGACCCCGTCCGCGCCGCTTGTGATTCGCGCAAGTCCACAAGGCCGCGGCGCTGCCGCCGGCCTTCGGGGCGGTGCGCCTGTATCGTCCCGTCCGCCAGTCCTTCACGGATCCATACCGAAACCTCATCACCCGGGTTCACGCGCGACGACTTGACAAGTCCGGAACAGGTGAGCTTGTCATCCAGTTGATAGTGCTTCGGCCCCTTGTAGATCGCCACGCGCGCCACGTCCACCAAGCGAAGCTTTCCCATGACTCCGTGCTCCACCATTCCGGCGTCATGCAGTCTGTGATAACCCTCCTGCGAGCAGTGAATGGAATCCGTGTCAGTGTAATAGACGTTCTCTCTGCCAGCGACCAGGAACGACCGCCAGAGTATGACGCGGGCGGCCGAGGTTACCCACGCGGATATCGCCGGACACGCCTGCGGGTGCTCGCCGGATATCACTTCCTCTTGTACCGATCCGGCGATAGCCCGCATTCGGACGATTTCGCCCTCGCCGCGGGGTTCCCACCAGGTCATATACGGCGCGTCGGCTTCAACGTCGGGGCGGTCGATCCAGCGCCGCCCGACTTG
>CAZBNX010000115.1:0-3322 GCA_964493255.1 uncultured Pseudomonas sp. | reverse complement strand
GGGCATATGGGCCAGCGCGTGTCAACGGTCACGTCCGCTATCACAAGCCGTGATTGGCTCTCTTGCGCCAGGTCTGCGAGAGTCAATCGCGGTATCACTTCGGCAAGGCACGTCGGTAGGGTGGCGCCGACGCATACCGACGGATAGAACGACTGGAAGTCAAGGTGATAAACCGGCCCTTCAACCCGGCCGTTGACGTACGCTTCGCATCGACCGCCGTAGTACGCTTTGCGTTCCAGGTCGAGCGCGGCCTGGTCGCGGTGGAGGTATACCGGATGCCGCAGGAAGTGCCGACGAAACGAGTACATCGCCTGTGATGAAGCTGTCGTCTGCAATCCGCCCAAGTCATTCTCCCTGAGCAGTCGGCAATACGACTGCACCGCTCCGTCGATCGCCGCGCACCGGGCCGTCAGGAGTTCGACGCGCCCCGACCTGGAGATTTCGCCCTCCGTGTCGGCGCCGGCAAGTTCGGGCGGGTCGAATGGCAAGTCTGCCCAGCACTCGATGCCGTAGTTGCGCACGTCCACGATGCGAAGGGTTGCGTTACTGTCGCGCTGACGACAGCAGACGATCGTTGGCGGATCCTCCAGCACACAGAATCCAGACCAGTGCCGATCGGCGCCGCCCTGGCTCTCCGCATCACATCTGGCGTCGGCACCGGAAAGGTACAGTTCACCAGATTCCAGACAGCGGAACATGCCCAGCACTGGCAACGTCAACCCGGCGTCGAATACGAATACCCAGACAAGGCCGCCGTGCCGAGTCATCGACCGGATCCAGGACCAGAACTGTGCGGCCGAATCTCCCTGGCCGACGCGCCTGCGAACGTCGCCGTTCGACTTGTGCGCCACGTCAACCGCGACCCACTCTTGCAGCACCGGCAGCGACAGGCCGCGGCGGCGCGGCGATTCTGTGTCCAGGTGAGACGGCGCCACCACGACGTAGTGACGCGGCAGGAAATCCCCCTTCACGGGGCGCAGGAACGCTTCCACAACTCGCCCTCCCTGTTAGTAGATGAAGCCGGACGTAGTCCAACCCGGATAGGAGTCGGCGTCGGCGTCGGCAACGTCGGCCGCTTCGGCTTCCAGTTCGGCCATCGTCATGCCGTCGGAAACCGGCACCGCGTACGACCTGTAACGACGGGCGCCGCCCGGCCCCGTGTACTCGACTGTGACCATCACGCGGCCGGGTCGCGCCAGTCCGGTTTCCCTGAATGCCGGATCGACAGCGGGATCCGACGGCTGCGCCTCGCGCCGCCGCACGGACTCCATGAATATGTCAACCGCCCCCGTTGCGATTGCGTCCCGCTGCTGTTCCGTGATGTTCGGGAAGCGATCGTCAACCCAAGCGGCCGCCTGCTCATACATGCCGACGCGTGCGCGGATCGACCTGGATGCCTGATAGGCCGCAAGCCTTATCCACCGCTCAACCGCCATGTTCGACCTCCCCATTCGACGATCCGGTCCGCCGCCCGGCGAGCCGATCGAATATTGCCTGATACTCAGTTGGATCCGGCTGTGCGTGAACGACGGGAACGCCGATCGAATTCTTCTCGACGACACGCGCCGACAGTACCTCGCCGAACTTGGACAGCAGGACAACGTGAGGTTTACCCGTCACGCGGCAGCGTATGCGCGACAGGTTGATGACGCACGTTTCGGATATCCCGACTGCAACGACGACAGGAAATCCGTCTTCGTCAAGCCGAATGGAAGTGTAGCCGTGATCGACGGGGCGCCCCGCGTATCGACACAGGGCGCCCCATTCCGACCGCGGGTCTAATTTGCGACCCATTCGTCTTTATCCCCCGCGGCGGCTTCCAGACTCTCCCACGACAGCGAAGACGCCATCGCTTCTCGCAGGACGGTTTCCAGCGCGGCAACGTCCGGGATTGTGAATCCCTTGCCGAGTTGAACGACGCCGAACGTGCGGCAGGATACTTCGGCGATGAATCCGAAGCCAGTGATCGCGCTGACTCGTCCGTATAGGTATGATCTTGACGGGGCCGGGCCGGTCGGCGCCAGAATGGTGCTCGGGTCGATCGGATACTCAGAGCATTCGACGAGCCTGATTTCGGCAGGCAGGCACGGAACCGCACCGACGGAGATCGGGCCGACGAGAACGTAGAGTGGTTTCACTGCACTAGCTCCCATGAACTACGGATTGGATGGACACGTTGTAGGCAACGCACAGTACGGCAACTTCGATCACAGCGGGACAGCAATCGCCGGACTCGCACCGCTGCACGAACGACCTGGTCACACCACACTTCTTCGCGGCCTGATACTGCGACAGGCCGGCGGCTTCACGCGCCTTCGTGAGGCGCATTGCGATTTTCTGGCGCCAGGCCTCATAGGCCTGGTCGGCGCGGAGCATGTTCTCTTTTGGCATGGTGGGTCTCGCGTCTTCTGGGTCGAGAATGATCGCGTCGGACTCGACGTTGAGCAGCGCCGCCAGGACTGCGATAACCGTTGCAGGCGGACAGACGCGCCCGGTTTCGTAGCGCCAGAGCGTTTGCGTGCCGACGCCAAGGGCCGCCGCGGCGTCGCGCCTGGTGACACCAGCGGCAATCCTTGCCGCCCTCATTCTGGCGCACAACCTACGCTGTCGTTCGCTCGCCCTGATAGGGGCGCGGAACCCGTGTCCTTGCGTCATTCTCTGGACTCGCTTTACTTGAGGGCCGGGCCGGGAATCATCCCGGCCCGGCGGACTGTCGTTTCAGTTGGCGATGCGGACGTTGGCCTTCGTGTCCAGGTCAAGGCACTCGCCCTGGTCGAGAGTCAGTTCGTCAGGATCGGTCGCGTCGAAACGCGGTTCTGGCGGAAGGTCGGAATGAAGGCGCAGACACGCGCGGATCAGGTTGCTTGCAGACGACGGATGGATGTGGAGTCTCAGTGTTTCCCACGCGTCGCTCGTGAATACGCTCAGGCACGACAATGAACACCTGTGACCTTCGGCGGCCGACCTGACGACAGACGCGAGAGACTCAAGTCGGTGCGCCAGACTCTCAAGTTCGCTGACTTCGGCCGCGGCCAGTTCGACGCGACTCAGATCGGGGATGCTACTCATTAGATCGCTCCTGGTTTGGGACTTCGAGCAGGGGTTGAACTCTCAACCCCACACCATCATTGTAACAGATCCTTACCCGGCGTCAACCCATCTGTGCGATTTTCTTGCCAGAATCTCAGAGCGTTCGTACACTAGTCAACCCCCCTCCCCCTCCCCAAACAGGAAACAGGACTCTTTTTTCCGGTTTGCGGCCCGCGCTGGCGCTCCTCCACCAACCTCCCCGCCGTCCGACACCACACATCCACCCTTCGCC
>CAZBNX010000114.1:0-4610 GCA_964493255.1 uncultured Pseudomonas sp. | reverse complement strand
GTGAAAAAAAGTCGTTAGAGTCCAAGGACTACCCCGCCTCATAGGGGATTAAGACTCGAAAAGGTAGTTTTCTGACAATGTTTCGTTGGTCCAAGGACTACCCCGCCTCATAGGGGATTAAGACGATACCAGTTCTTCCACTGTCAGAAGTTTAGCAAGTCCAAGGACTACCCCGCCTCATAGGGGATTAAGACTTCAATTCGAATTTCTTCGGATATGAAAGTTGTGGTCCAAGGACTACCCCGCCTCATAGGGGATTAAGACCACGCAGCGCCGAAGCAGATGCGGCAACAGCATGTCCAAGGACTACCCCGCCTCATAGGGGATTAAGACTGCAAGAGCCTGATTTTCAGGCTCTTTTTTTTGCAAAAAAATGCACAGGCTGCCTACGGGTGGCCTTTTTTGTGGGCGGTGTATTGGCGAGGTGCGGGAAAGTGAGCGTGGGGCGGGAGGTTTTCGGAATTGCAGAAACAAAAAAGCCCTGAATGTTCAGGGCTTTTTGTCTTATATGGCGGAAGCGTAGAGATTCGAACTCTAGGACGGTCGCCCGTCGGCGGTTTTCAAGACCGCTGCCTTAAACCACTCGGCCACGCTTCCAATGGCCGCGTATGTTACTGAATAAAAAAAACCTGTCAAACGTAGAAAATCAATTTTCCCTAATGCTTTAGTCGTAATCGTGATTTTTACCGGCGGCGATGGCGTTAGCGGCTTTCGTTTATGATGGTTCCTCTCTTTTTTCTGGGGTGGGTTGTTATGAAATTTGCGTTGGCTCTTTTTGCGCCGCCGCATGCGCCTTCTAGTCGGCGTGCGCTGCGATTTGCGGAGACACTGTTAGCCCAACAGCATGAAATTACGAGGGTTTTTTTCTATCAGGACGCGGTTCATCTGGCATCGGTGTTGCCCGTAACCGCGCAGGATGAGTGTGATATTTCTGCCGCGTGGCAACGCTTTGTCGCAACGCACCAGCTTGATGCGGTGGTGTGTATCGCGGCGGCCTTGCGGCGCGGGGTGTTGGATGAGGTTGAGGCCAAACGCTATGGAAAGGCAGCGGCGAATGTGGCTCCGGGCTGGCAATTATCGGGGTTAGGACAGCTCCACGAGGCCGCACAAGACGTTGACCGCCTTATTTGTTTTGGGGGGGATTGAAACATGGCGCGTTCGTTGTTGTTGGTGTGCCGTCGTGCGCCGTGGAGCGGCATGGCGGCGCGTGAGGCGTTGGATATTGCGTTAGCGGGCGGCGCGTTTGATTTGCCCATCAGCCTGTTATTTCTTGATGAAGGCGTTTGGCAATTAGCAGCGGGGCAACAGGCGGCACCGCTTGAGCAAAAAAATCTGCTGGCGAATTTGCAAGCGTTGCCGTTGTTTGGCGTTGAAAACATATATGCCGCGCGCGCGGATGCTGAGGCGCGTGGGCTGGCGTTGCAGGATTCTGCGCTGCCGTTAATAGCGTTAGAAAACAGCGAATTAGCTGCACTCTACGCGCAGCATGATTGGGTGGTGACACTGTAATGACAACCTTACACCTGCTTTCTCGTTCGCCTTTTGTTGATGGCAGTCTGAACAGTTGCCTGCGTTTATTGGCCGCAGGCGATGGCGTGTTGCTCACAGGGGATGCCGTGTATGCCCTGCAAGCGAACGCCGCGCCTTGGGTCGCGTTAAGCCAGTTGTCAGATAAGGTGCCCCTGTTTGCGCTGCTCGAAGATGTTGAGGCGCGTGCGATGGCCGTGCCGGAGCGCGTGCAACTCGTTGATTACGTTGCCTTTGTGGCACTGACGTTGACTTTTTCCAAAGTGAATAGCTGGCTATGAGTGCAGAACGGGTGTCGGTGATGGTGGTAGCGGGGCGCGACATTGCGCTCGACCAAGACGGTTATTTATGTGATTTGGCGGATTGGAATGAGGCGGTTGCCACGGCGTTAGCGGCCAGTGAGGGCATGGTTCTCACGCCCGCACATTGGGAAATTGTGCATGTTTTGCAGAAATTCTATGCGACGTTTCAATTAGCCCCCGCAACGCGGCCACTGATTCGTTACGTTCATCAGGAATTAGGCGCGGAGAAGGGTAATAGTTTGTATTTAAATCATTTATTTAATGGAAAACCAGCTCGGTTAGCCGCGCGGTTAGCAGGCCTGCCGAAGCCGGTTAATTGTATTTAATGTATTAAAGCTGGAAGTGTTCAACTTGTTGTTTAAGTTGCTCGGCTTGCTCTTCTAATAAGCTCGCCGAAAGCCGCGATTCTTCTGCTAATCGCGTGTTTTCGCGCGTGTTGCCGTCCATTTGTTGAATCGCTTGGCCGATGAGTTCAATGCCATCGCCCTGTTCGCGTGTGCCTGCGGCAACGTCTTGCATGAGTTCGGCTAACCGTTGAATGGCGGTGACGGTGCTGCGAATGCTGTCGCCGCTGTGTTCCGCTTGCGTGACAACTTCGCCAATTCTGCGCCCAATATCGCTGATTAAGTGCCGAATTTCGTTGGCAGAGTCGGCGCTGCGGGTTGCCAGCGTGCGTACTTCTGAGGCAACCACCGCAAAGCCTCGGCCATGCTCACCCGCGCGCGCTGCTTCAACCGAAGCATTCAATGCCAAAATGTTCGTTTGGAACGCTATCGAATCAATAACTTGAATAATATCGTTGATTTTTCTGGAATTTTCCGCAAGTTCCTGCATGCGCTGAATCGAATGGCTGACATCATTGCCGCCTTGTTCTGCGGTGGCCACCGCTTGATACGCTAATTGTGTCGCTTGTGCGGTGATGGCGTTGTTTTGCTGCACAATGGCGGTAATTTGCTGCATGCTCGCGGCTGTTCGCTCCAGTGCATCGGCTTGCTCGTTATTGCGGGTGGCTAAATGTTGGCTACCGGATAGCACTTCATGCGCGTGGCTTAATACGTTGGCGCTGTTGTTATGTAAATTGTGTACCAGCGACGCCAGTTGTTGATGTGTGCGCTGCATGGCGTCCAATAATTGGCCGGTTTCATCGGAAGAAGAATGCCAAAGCGGATTGGCCGTGAGGTCTCCATTGGCGAGGCGTTGTGTCGCCTGTAAAGCTGTATGCAAGGGTTTGGTGATGCTGCGCGTAATTAATATGGCCAATACGATGGCCAATATAATAGCTGCTGCTGAAACACTTAATAAAATAATGCGCGATATATCATACTGCGTGCCAATTGTTTCGGCTGCCCCCGACATTAATTGCATGGCGTGTTTTTCAATATCAGCGGCCAGCGCATCTAATTGCTGTGTTTCATCGGTAAACTGACCAAATACCATATTGGCGATGCCGGTATCAGTTAAATCGCGTTCTTCGATACGTTGATAAATTTCAGCAAAACCATTGCTATAAGCAATCAGTTGTTTATTGGCTTCAGTATAAAGGTCGCGTAAATCTGGCGGCGGCGCGAGCTGTAAACCTTCTTCCATTAAGGCCAATAATTTACTGTGTGCTTCATCCCAGCGTTTTTTATAGATTTTGACGGTATCGAAGAACGCGACATTGATAAACATCTCTTTTTCAAGATGCCGCTCAACGGCGGTTAAGCGCCGAATTTCGGCAGCGTTATAAGCAAATTTAATGTGAGTATCGAGAATACTGTCAGCCGCATTGTGCTGTTCTCGCAGGCCGTACCAGCCCGCACTGCTGGCCGCAATTAACAAAATAACGATGGCGAAAAAAGCCACTCCCAGACGTGAACCAATGTTCAGGCGCGCTAACATGAACTTAACCCCTTTTAGATTGAGGGTATTAGTAAGGCGCAGCGGTTGCGCGCATGTGACGCTTTGGTTTCAGTTTTGTGACGCTATTTTTTTGCTGAAAAGCGCGAAAAAATGGTTGACAGTTGTGGGGTCGGTCAATAAAGTGCGCGCCACAACGCAGGCACATAGCTCAGTTGGTTAGAGCACCACCTTGACATGGTGGGGGTCGTTGGTTCGAGTCCAATTGTGCCTACCAAATTAAAAAAGCCGGTCATTTTGACCGGCTTTTTTTATGCGTCGAAAAAACCGGAGGCATCGTGAAAACCACCGTTTGGCCCTTGGGCGGCTTGCAATTACATGGCTTCGCACAGGGTGAAGGTGCGCCTTTGTTGTTGGTTCATGGTTCTTTGTGTGACTGCCGTTATTGGTCCGCGCAGTTACCCGTTTTGGCCGAGTCGTTTCGCGTATTAGCGCCCAGTTTGCGCGGTTATTACCCAAATGCGTCCGCTCACGATGCCGCTGCACCGTTTTCAACAGAATGGCATGTCGCTGATTTAATTGAGCTTATTGAAGAGAATGGCGAACCCGCGCACCTTTTGGGGCATTCGCGTGGTGGCAATATTGCGCTGCGAATAGCCGCACAACGTCCTGATTTGGTGCGCTCCCTTATCTTGGCCGACCCCGGCGGCGACTATGAGGAAGCGTTATTTACGCAGGCGGGTTTACCTGTACCCGAATCGGCAGATGCGCGTAATGATTTCCGTCGTCAGACGCTGGCATTCATTCAAGCGGGCGACGTGGAAACCGGTTTGGCACTCTTTATTGATACGGTGAGCGGCGTCGGTATTTGGCAGCGTTCCTCGGCACGTTTTCGACAAATGGCGTTAGATAATGCACATACGTTGCTCGCGCAAGTTGCTG
>CAZBNX010000113.1:0-4670 GCA_964493255.1 uncultured Pseudomonas sp. | reverse complement strand
ATGGCCAAACGCATCGACGTGGTGCTGGTCAACGCCAACGCCGATGACCAACGCCGGTTAAGCGCCTTCGAGCCGCTGCTGGCCAAACTGGCCAAACTGGAATCCGTGCGCCTCTTAGCCGCAGGCGAAGAAGCACCGCTGGCAGCGACAACGCTGGTCGGTGATATGGAAGTGCTGGTTCCGATGGCGGGCCTCATCGACAAAGACGCCGAGCTGGCACGCCTCGATAAAGAGCTGGCGCGCTTGCAAGGTGAAGTGGCGCGCGTGGGCGGCAAGCTGGCCAATGAAGGTTTTGTGGCCAAAGCGCCGGAAGCGGTCTTGGAAAAAGAACGCGCCAAACTCGCCGAAGCCGAGCAAGCCTTAACCAAATTGGCGGAACAACGCGCACGCATCGCGGCGCTGTAATTCTTCCGGTTGTAGACTGAAAGCCTGTCTCCTCTTGGGGGCAGGCTTTTTTAATGGAGGCGACAAAATGGAATGGTGGCATTGGACGATTGGCGGCATCGCGCTCACCCTTTTAGAGCTGTTGATTCCCAGTTTTTTTGTACTCTGGTTTGGCTTGGGCGCGCTGTTGGTGGCTGCCGTTTTGTGGCTATGGCCTGCGCTGCCCTTCACGGCACAACTGTTGCTCTGGATAGCGGCCTCAGCGGCAATGGTGGTGCTGTGGTTCCGCGTGTTTCAGCCCAGCCGATTCACCCAACAACTGGATGCAGAACGAGAAAAAATAGTGGGCGAAATTGGCCTGATTGTTTCGCCAGTAGACACCGGCTCACGCGGGCAAGTGCGTTTTCAGCGCCCGTTAATGGGTGCCGAAGTGTGGCAATGTGTGGCCGATACGCCGATAGGCATCGGGGAACGGGTGCGGGTTTGTTCGGTTGAATGTGTCGAAACGCATGTGGTTAAAGTAGTTCATGTCTGATGTTTAACGAGTAGGGAGCACGCAACATGGTGAACGCTGGATTGATTGTTACTTTTGCGCTGTTGGCGTTTGTGCTGATTACGATTGCCAAAGGGGTGCGCTTGGTGGCCCAAGGGGAAGAATGGGTGGTGGAGCGTTTGGGTAAGTACAACAAAACCCTGCGCCCCGGTTTGAATTTCATCATCCCGTATTTCGATAAAGTGGCTTATAAACTGGTCACGAAAGACATCATCCTCGACGTGCAAGAACAGGAAGTGATTACCCGTGATAATGCGGTCATCGTCACCAATGCGATTGCTTTCATCAAAATCACCGACCCCGTTAAGGCCGTATATGGCGTAACGAATTTCTCCGAAGCTATCCGCAATCTCATCATGACCACGCTGCGCTCTATCGTCGGGGAAATGGAGTTAGATGCGGCTTTATCATCACGCGATAAAATCAAAGCACGGCTGCGCGAAAGCATCGCTGACGAAGCGATTGATTGGGGATTAACGGTTAAATCCGTTGAAATTCAAGATATTAAGCCTTCCGCTTCCATGCAAGGCGCGATGGAGCTGCAAGCCGCTGCCGAGCGGGAGCGTAAAGCCGCCGTGACCAAAGCCGAGGGCGCAAAGCAGGCTGCTATTTTGGAAGCCGAAGCGCGCCTCGAATCAGCGCGCCGCGATGCCGATGCTCAAGTGATGTTGGCCGAAGCCTCGGCGGAAGCCATTCGACGTTTCAGCGCCGCCGCCGGTAGCGAGAATGCGCCGCTGATGTATTTGGGTGAAAAATACATCAGCGCGCTGGAGCGGTTGGGCGATAGCGACAACGCTAAATTGGTCGTCGTGCCCGCTGATTTACAAGAAACGTTGCGCGGCGTTTTGGGTAAAAATCGCTAACTATCAATTTGTTACGGGGCGGCGCTGACGCACCGCCTCGAACAAACAAACGCCCGTCGCTACCGACACATTCAAACTGCTCACGCTGCCAGACATCGGCAATTTGGCGAGGTAATCGCAGTGCTCGCGCGTCAGGCGACGCATGCCGCGCCCTTCCGCGCCCATCACTAAAATAGTCGGGCCACGCAAATCGAGGTCATAGATTTCCTGCGTGGCTTCGCCTGCCGTGCCGACAACCCATAACCCCAGCTTTTGCAGTTTTTCCAACGTGCGCGCCAAATTGGTGACAGCCACCAGCGGCACCACTTCTGCCGCGCCGCACGCCACTTTTCGCACCGTGGCGTTCAAGGTGGCGGATTTATCTTTCGGCACAATCACCGCCTGCACGCCCGCTGCATCGGCGGTACGCAAGCACGCACCCAAATTGTGCGGGTCAGTGACACCATCCAGCACCAGCAATAAAGGCGGCGTTTCACTGCGCGCTAAAATTTCTTCGAGCGCATTTTCACCCCACACTTGGCTGGGGCTTACTTCTGCCACCACGCCTTGATGCACGCCTTCAATCTGCTCATCCAGTTCGCGGCGGTCACGCGCACCCACGGGAATGCGCGCAGCCTCAGCTAATTGCACCAACGTTTGTACACGCGGGTCTTGCCGACCTTCCGCTAACCACAGTTGCTTGACCCGCTTCGGGTGATGGCGCAATAGCGCCTCAACGGCATGCACGCCGTAAATGGTTTCCCACTGACTCATGAATCTTTGCTCTTACGTTTAGTGCGCTTGGTCGAGTTTTTGTGCGCTGCTTTCTTGCCGCCGCTTTTCTTGTCTTTTTTATCTTTTTTGGGCTTTTTCGGCTTGTGCGTCGGCGCGGCAGATGGCGTAGCGTTGGCGTTCGCGGGGTCGGCGCTGCGTTTGCGGAATTTGCGCTGCTGCGCGGCATCCGATTGCGCGAGCAGTTTTTCCGCTTCGGCCAGCAATTCAGGTTTGACCGGCGGCAGCGTTTGCACCTGCCCTTTTTTGCCCGAACGCGGTACCGACGATGGCGCACGGCGCTCTGTTTTGCGCGGTACCGCCGCCAACGGATGACCGGCCAGTTCAAACTCGATACGGCGCTCATCCAAATCAACGCGCGCGACCAGAATTTCTACGCTATCGCCCAAGCGGAAGGTGCGCCCGGAACGCTCACCCGTTAAACGGTGGTGTACGGGGTCAAAGTGGTAGTAATCGCCGGGCAGCGCCGTGATATGTACCAAACCCTCAACGTAAATATCTTTCAGCTCAACGAATAAACCAAAGCCCGTCACCGCCGTCACGACGCCTGCGAATTGCTCGCCCACGCGCTCTTGCATGTACTCGCATTTCAGCCAATTCACGACGTCGCGGGTGGCTTCATCGGCGCGGCGCTCCGTCATCGAGCACTGTTCGCCCAATTCTCCCAACCGCACTTCATCGTAAGGATAAATCGTGGCTTTCACGAGGCTTGAAGCCCCCGCACGGCGCACTTTTTCGGTAGCACGCTTGGAGCGAATGACGCTACGAATCGCGCGATGCACCAACAAATCAGGATAACGGCGAATCGGCGAGGTGAAGTGTGTGTACGCCTCATAGTTCAAGCCAAAGTGACCGGCATTGTCTGGGCTGTACACCGCTTGACTCATTGAGCGCAGCATAACCGTTTGAATTAAATGGAAATCTGGCCGCTCACGGACTTGCTCTAACAAATTCAAATAATCTTTTGGCGTGGGTTCACCTTTGCCGAAATAGAGCGTTAAGCCCAATTCAGAAAGGAAGGTACGCAGTTTTTCCAGCTTCTCAGCGGGCGGCACGTCATGCACGCGGTACAAACCGGGCAAGCTGTGCTCTTGCAAGAAACGCGCGGTGGCCACGTTCGCGCACAGCATGCACTCTTCAATTAAACGGTGTGCATCGTTGCGCTGCGTGGGACGAATTTCGGTAATTTTGCGCTCGGCACCAAACACAATGCGGGTTTCTTGGGTTTCAAAATCAATGGCACCACGCACCTGACGCGCCGCCAATAACACCCGATACAGCGCATACAACTGCCGCAAATGGGGCACTAAATGCGGCATTTGCTGGCGCAAAAACTTGGCTTCAGTCGAGTTTGGTTTTTCGAGAAGCTGGCTCACTTTGGTATATGTCAGGCGCGCTTGGGAGTGAATCACCGATTCATAGAAGCAGTAATCCAGCAGCTCACCTTCTTTGGAAATCGTCATTTCGCAGACCATTGCCAAGCGGTCAACCAATGGATTCAGCGAACACAGGCCATTCGACAATTCCTCCGGCAGCATGGGAATCACGCGCTCAGGGAAATACACCGAGTTGCCGCGCTGCGTGGCCTCGGCATCTAACGCGGAACCCACTTTTACATAGTGCGAAACGTCGGCGATGGCCACAAACAAGCGCCAACCGCCGCTCGGAATGGCTTCGGCATACACGGCATCATCGAAATCGCGCGCATCTTCACCATCAATGGTGACGAACGGCAGCGCGCGCAAGTCGATGCGCTTGGCTTTGTCTTTTTCAGCGACTTCAGGTTTGAGCTTGCGCGCTTCCTGTATAACGGCATCAGGCCATTCATGCGGCAAATCATAGCTGCGTAACGCGACTTCGATTTCCATGCCGGGTGCCATGTAATCGCCCAGCACCTCGACCACTTCACCTTGCGCCTGACGGAACGCCGTTGGCCACGCATCAATGCGCACTTGCACAAATTGACCGTGACGGGCTTTGCCTTGTTTCTCTGGTAAAACAAGCACTTGCTGTTGAATTTTTGGATTGTCTGGCACTACAACGGATAAACCGCTTTCTTCAAATAACCGCCCGACAACCGTAGGATGGGCGCGGGTGAG
>CAZBNX010000112.1:0-4697 GCA_964493255.1 uncultured Pseudomonas sp. | reverse complement strand
AAAGCGGTGAATTAAACCGCCAAAAGCGCGTGCGTATTCGTGCGCCGCAGAAGATGCCGCCGGGGTTGGCCATCACGCCTAAGCATGACGAAGCATTGTAGGCTGAACAATAGAGCGCAGTTTTTTAATGCTCCTCATATATAACGTGTGGGGAGTTTTTTATTTCTGAATGAGTAATGGCTATGATTAATGTGCAAAATTTCACCCATTTGTTACGTCATTTGGGTTTTGCTGAAATAAAAAAGGATTTTTTTAGCAAACAAATTAAACAAGCCAATGAAGTTGCCTTTGAGCTTTCTGTTGACTGCAATACACAGCAGATTAATTATCCAGAAAGTGCCGGTCTTAAGGTGCATCAGCGGCAAACGTGTAACTTTTCAGCGTCTGAAAATGCTGTGGTGTTCGAGTGCGTGCATCGCTTGTTGAGTAAAGGCTATAAACCAGAACATATCGAATTAGAGCCAGAGTGGAAATTAGGCCACGGCGGAAAAAGTGGCCGCGCAGATATTTTGGTTCGCAATCAACAAGGTACCGCTTTATTGATTATTGAATGCAAAACCGCAGGGCGCGAATTTCTTAAAGCATGGGGAAATACACAAGAAGATGGCGCACAACTGTTTAGCTATGTAGAGCAAGAAAAGGCCACGCAATTTATTTGCTTATATGCCAGTGCATTTGATGATAAAGACAGTACGCTAAAAACAAGTCAACGCATTATTAGCGTTAAAGACAACGCAAAAATTCTTGAAGATATGCCCAATGCAGCCTCTTTTGGTGCGGCGACTAACGTCACAGAGCGATTCAAAGCGTGGAAAGATACATATAAGCAGGAATATACCGAAACGGGTATTTTTGAAGAAAATATTCAGGCTTACCAAATTGGTAAAAATAAATACACGTTAATGCACGACACCCGCCCGCTGGAATCAAAGGATATTAAAGGAAAGTATCACGATTTTCGTACTATTTTGCGTAAGCATAATGTCTCGCGGCGAGAAAATGCGTTTGAAGTATTAGTGAATTTATTTGTTTGCAAAATTGTGGATGAGTTAGAAAATCCAAATGATTTGAAGTTTTATTGGAAAGGCATTGCCTACGATAATTATTATGACCTCGTAGACCGTTTACAATTACTGTATAAAACGGGAATGCAACAATTTTTAGAACAAGAAATTGTTTATGTCAGTAATGATGATATAGAAAATGCGTTTTGGCCGGTGAAAAATCAACGCAGTGCGGTAAGGGATGAAATTAAAAAATTATTCCGCCAGCTCAAATTTTTCAAAGGGATGGACTTCGAATTTATCAAGGTATTCAATCAAAATTATTTTGATAAGAATGCGAAAATTCTTATTGAAATTATTCAAATGTGGCAAGGTTATCGCTTAACCGGAACCAGTCAGCATCAATTCTTGGGGGATATGTTCGAGTATTTCTTGGACAACGGTATCAAGCAAAGTGAAGGGCAATTTTTTACGCCAGTGCCCATTTGCAAGTTTATTATTTCCAGCTTGCCGCTAGAAAACCTTATTGAACACAGCCATGAGCCGCTCAAAGCTATTGATTACGCCTGTGGCTCTGGACATTTCCTAACTGAATATGCCAGCCAATTACCTAAGTTATTAGAGGATTATAAAAATACGGCGCGTGTGAGTGATTGGAATCGTTGTATTTACGGCATAGAAAAAGAAGACCGTTTGGCTAAAGTCGCTAAAGTGTCAGCGTTTATGTATGGTTTTAATGAAATTCAGATATTAGATGCAGATGCGTTAGTTCGGCACGAGCATATATCAGAGGCTGGGTATGATATTTTAATGGCTAACCCCCCTTTTTCAGTAGAAGACTTTTTACAGACCGTGCCTGAAGACGAGCGTTCACGTTATACCCTGTTCGGGAAAATCAGTGATTTAAGTAATAAAAACGTGCAATGCTTCTTCTTAGAGCGTGCTCAACAATTACTAAAACCCGGTGCTGTTATGGGCGTTATTGTGCCAACGTCTATTCTGACTAATACCGATGCAATGCACATTGCGACGCGAAAAGTGTTGCTCGAAAATTTTGATTTTGTGGCTATTACTGAATTGGGCGGTAATACGTTTGGTAAAACGGGCACCAACACAGTCGTGTTATTCTTACGCCGTAAAACCGAGCGCCCAACGGCTGCACTGCATTTTAATAATCGTGTTAAAGATTACTTTGAACGCTGGGCAGAAGAAATAAAAACCGAAGGCGGTGAATACGTTGACCTCAGCGGCGTACAGCGTTATTGCGCGCACATTGGTGTTAGTTTTGAGCATTATCAAACGCTGCTAAACAATAAACCGACTGCGGATTTATTAAGCAGCGAGCCTTTCAAAGATTATCGCCGTGCTTTTGACGAGGCCAACGACACTAAAAAACGTGTAGCCAGTAAAGAATTTAAGAGCTTATCGCCCGACGCCCAACAAAATGAGCTTACTCAGCTCTTTACCGCATTTTGCCGTGAGCGCGAACAAACAAAACTCTTTTATTATTTATTAGCCGCGCACAATGCTGGCCCCGTTTTGCTCATTAAAGGCCCCAGCGACAACAAAGCCCAACAACAATTCTTAGGCTACGAATGGAGCGGCGCAAAAGGCCAAGAAGGTATTCGTTATTTAGGCGGCGATTCCGTGAAAAACATTACCACACCTTTATTTGACCCCAACAACCGCGACAACGCAGAAAAAATTAGTTATTGCGTAAAACAAAACTTCAATAACCAACCCCTACAAATCCCAACCGACCTACACCCCTACCTAACACAAGCCCATTTAACCGATTTACTAGAATTCGGACGGGTTGAATTTGATGCTGTTGTTTCATTAAATTTAGAAAGTAAAATAAAGATAAATACCATTTACCCATTAGAGAAACTAAATGCTGTTGTAAGAATTATTCGTGGCGTTACTTATAAAAAAACAGATGAGGCCAACGAAAAAACCAGCCAAATAATACTAACGGCTGAAAGTATCAGTTTGCCGTTTTACTTTACACCGCAAAAAGTTACTTACTTACAAGATGGCGTTAAATTAGATTCAGAAAAAGCTTTGAGAAAAAATGATATTTTTATGTGCTTTGCCAGCGGCAGCAAAGCGCACATCGGAAAATCTTGTTTTATTTCTGAAAACACCAATTATTATGCTGGTGGATTCATGGGAATCTTACGCGCAAATCTAAACTGCCTGCCAAAATTTATTTTTGAAATGATTAATCACGAATTAATATCAAAACAAATTAAAAATTTAAGCTCAGGCTCAAACATAAACAACCTTGGAAGCTCTATTGGAGAAATAAAAATCCCACTCCCACCGCTCCCAATTCAGCAGCTCATTGTTGCGGAGTGTGAGGCTGTGGATATTGCTGTTGATGAAGCACAAGCTAATTCATTAGCAGCAAAAAATAATCTAAATTATATATTTGACACCATGGCGTGCACTTATGAAAAGCTCTCAAATGTTGCGCAGCGTATTTCTAATAGCATAGACCCAAATCAAAATTCAGGAGTAATAAATTATATTGGATTGGAAAACATAGAATCAAACACGGGTGATATAATAGGAAAAATAGCTTCTAATTACGCCGATATAAAAAGCACTAAAAGTTGCTTTATTGAAGGTGATGTTTTATATGGAAAGCTCAGGCCAAATTTGAATAAAGTGTACTTGGCTAAAGAAGCAGGAATTTGTTCAACTGATATTTATGTATTACGCTTCAAAAGTCATGAACTTGCTCGAATTTATACCTATGTATTGCGTGGCAAAGCATTCAATGAATCTGTACTGAAAACGGTTAGCGGCCAGCAGTTACCAAGAACATCTTGGACAGCGATGGCACAAATTATGGTACCTATATTTTCAGAAATTCAGAAAAAAGAATTATTAGCTGAAATAAAAAAAGCTGAACAGCAAACTTCGGAAGCCCAAGCAGTTATTGCAGCGGCACCCGCGCAGAAACAGGCGATTTTGCAGAAGTATTTGTAAAGATTTGGCCCCCAGAAAAGCCTATGCTATCCCCAACCAGTTGCGTAGGCGCTGGGGGCTTCTTTCACTCTTTCCAGACTCACTATGAATATTCTCACGCCTGAAAAAATGTTATCGAGCCGCCACAATTGGCGCTTTCTGGGCAGTGTGCGTATGCCGTTGAAGGTGCGCGCGTTGTGCTTACGATTGAACAAATTGCGAATAATCGCCCTCTTGATAACCTGAGCGGCACGTTAGCCGAGGCGCGTCCTTATCACGCACTGGAAGACGTGTTGAAAGTCAAAGGCATGGGCAAAAAAGTCACTCGACAAAGTGCTTTCACTGTAAGGCTTTTACTGCAACACCGAAGCCCGTCAAGGCATTGATTGACGGGCTTTTTTTAGCCAAAAAACCAATAACACACCCCAATCGACGCCAGCACACCCGCTGCATCGGCGGCCAGCGCACAGCCCACCGCGTGCCGTGCGCGCTGAATCCCCACCGAGCCAAAATAAACCGCCAGCACATAAAAGGTGGTTTCGGTGCTGCCTTGCACCGTGGCGGCTACTAAGGCGGGAAAGCTGTCCACGCCGTGCGTTTTCATCGTTTCGATGAGCAACGCACGCGCGGCACTGCCGGAAAACGGTTTTACCAACGCGGTGGGCAACGCATCCACAAAGCGCGCATCCCATCCCACGGCGGCAATCAGCCAGCGCA
>CAZBNX010000111.1:3295-4750 GCA_964493255.1 uncultured Pseudomonas sp. | reverse complement strand
GCTTTCGCCCGGATAGCCCTCAACGGCTAAATAGCGCGCTAACACCCGTTTGACGTTGCCGTCCAAAATGGGTGCGCGTAATCCCATGCTGATGCTGGCAATTGCGCCTGCGGTAGAGCGGCCAATTCC
This sequence comes from uncultured Pseudomonas sp., assembly GCA_964493255.1. GTDB lineage: Bacteria > Pseudomonadota > Gammaproteobacteria > Pseudomonadales > Pseudomonadaceae > Geopseudomonas. Next base: position 4,621 of record CAZBNX010000111.1, on the reverse strand, counting down.
CGGTAGTTCGGCTAATTTCGCTACGGATGACGGAAATTCGCCGCCGTAATTCTCCACAACAAGGCGCGCTGTTTTGTGCAAATTGCGCGCGCGGCTGTAATAACCCAGCCCCGTCCAGAGGTGCAGCACCTCATCTTCAGGTGCAGCAGCAAGGGCGTAGACGTCCGGCAGCGCGTCCATAAAACGGCTGTAGTAGCCCAACACAGTCGCCACTTGCGTTTGTTGCAGCATGATTTCTGAAACCCACACTCGATACGGCGTGATGTTCTGTTGCCACGGCAAATCATGGCGGCCATGCAGGTCAAACCACCTCAGCACGCGCTCGGCAAAATTGCTCTCATTCATGGTGAACCTATGCGCTGATTAGAGTCCGCCGCGCGTTTGGACGTTAAAGCCCAACGCCGTCGGCAAGGTAATGGGTAACAGCAGCGTGTCTAGCAACAGGCTGGCGGGTAAATCCGCTTCAGGATACAGCGGCGCAGACGTGCCAAAGTGTTCTTGCGCGCAGCATCCGCCCTGTATCGCGTACCAATCGAGGCGCGTTCCGGCGTACACCACAGGCGCGTTCACCTGTGCGGCGTTGAGGGTTTTCAGGCTGGCACAGCCGCTCACGGCCAGCACGCACAGGCTTAGGCAGAGGCGTTTAATCCGCGCTGGCATGGTGATTTTCTCCCCAGCGCGCCAACATGCTTTGCGGAATGCCTAATTGGTTGAGAATGCGCGCCACGATGAAATCCACCAAATCATCCACGCTTTGCGGTTGATGATAAAAACCGGGTGCGGCAGGCAAGATGACTGCGCCCATGTTGGACAAGCGCAGCATGTTTTCCAGATGAATGCTGGAGAAAGGCGTTTCGCGCGGCACCAAAATTAACGGACGACGCTCTTTTAAAGCGACATCCGCCGCGCGCTCAATCAGATTGTTACACGCACCGCTGGCAATCGCCGACAGCGAGCCGGTCGAGCAGGGCACAACCACCATCGCCGCCGGTGCGCTTGAGCCGGAGGCTGGGGGTGCCATCCAATCGTCTTGGCCAAATACGCGAATTTGCCCCGACGTCGCGCCGGTGTATTCGGTTAAAAACGCTTGCATGGCGCGCGGTTTGGGCGGCAATGCCACATCCGTTTCGGTGGCGATGACTAATTGCGCGGCTTTCGAAATCAAAAAATGCACTTCGCGTTCTTCTTGAACCAAGCAATCCAGTAAGCGCAGCCCATATTGCGCGCCCGACGCGCCCGTCATGGCGAGCGTGATACGTTCGGGGCCACTCATGGCGCACCTTCCGCTAAAGCGTTCGCCAGTAATTGATGCAAGCCGCCGAAGCT
>CAZBNX010000111.1:0-3195 GCA_964493255.1 uncultured Pseudomonas sp. | reverse complement strand
CCCACATGACGCGCCGCCGCCAGCGCCGCCAGCGCGTTATTGACGTTATGTTGCCCGGTCAGTGTCCAGTTGACGGTGCCTTGCACGCGGCCTTCTAACACCACTTCAAAGCACGAACCATCATCCGCTAACAAGCGCGCTTGCCATTGCCCATCGGGGCCGGTGCTTTGCACGGGCGTCCAGCAACCCATGTCTAATACACGCTGCAAGGCGGTTTCTTGGCTGGGACGAATCACCAACCCGTGTGCTGGTATGGTTCGCACTAAGTGATGAAATTGTCGCTCAATCGCCGCTAAATCCGGGAAGATGTCGGCATGGTCGAATTCAAGATTATTTAAGATGGCCGTGCGCGGACGGTAATGCACGAACTTGCTGCGCTTATCAAAAAAGGCGCTGTCGTATTCGTCGGCTTCCACCACAAAGAAGGGCGTTTCACCCAAACGCGCGGAAACGCCAAAGTTTTGCGGTACGCCACCAATCAGAAAACCGGGGCTCATGCCCGCGTCTTCCAAAATCCACGCCACCATGCTGGAGGTCGTGGTTTTGCCGTGCGTGCCTGCCACCGCCAGCACCCAGCGGCCTTGCAACACATGGTCAGCCAGCCATTGCGGGCCGGAAACATACGGCAGCCCCTGATTCAGTACATATTCTACGGCGGGATTACCGCGTGACAGCGCGTTGCCAATCACCACTAAATCAGGCGCGGGGTTGAGGTGTGCGGGGTCGTAGCCGAGCTGTAATTCGATGCCCTGCGCTTCAAGCTGCGTGCTCATCGGTGGGTAGACGTTGGCGTCGGAGCCGGTGACGCGATAACCCAGCTCGCGCGCCAATACCGCCAGCGAGCCCATAAAGGTGCCGCAAATGCCGAGAATATGAATGTGCATGAGAAATCTCGTAAGTCCGTAAGGCATGAAGTGCGCGTGCCGAACTGAGCAGATACCGCAGACAACGCGCTATTTTTGCGCGTAGAAGATACGCGAACGGGTGCCAAAAGTGGCACCCGTTTGCGAGTAGGTCAGGCGTGAAGCGAGGGGTTAAATGTGTCGAACTTCGACAATTTCATACTCAACTTTGCCGCCGGGGGTTTGCACCGCCACGACATCGCCTTCTTCCTTGCCAATCAAGGCACGGGCAATCGGTGAACTCACGGACACTTTACCGGCTTTAATGTCCGCCTCGTCGTCGCCGACGATTTGATAGGTCACGCTTTCGTCGGTATCGACGTTAGCGATTTCCACCGTGGTGCCGAAAATCACCTTACCCGTATGCGCGATGGCCGTGACGTCAATGATTTGCGCGTTTTGTAAACGGCCCTCAATGTCACGGATGCGCGCTTCAACCATGCCTTGCTGTTCGCGGGCAGCGTGGTATTCAGCGTTTTCCTTCAAGTCGCCCAATTCACGCGCTTCGGCGATGGCTTGGGTAATTTGCGGGCGCAACACCGTTTTGAGGTGTTTCAGTTCGTCTTCCAAAGCGCGTGCGCCTTGGACGGTCATCGGGAATTTGCTCATGCGTTCACACCTGCGTGCAGGTCTTGCAGACGACGAACGGTTTTCTCTGGGCCGAATTTCAGCGCCTGACAAATTGCCTGCCCACCCGCAATCGTGGTGGTGATGCAGACTTTGTGTTGCAGCGCGTTACGGCGAATCGAGAACGAATCCGCAATCGACTGGCGACCTTCAGTGGTATTGATGATTAGCTGTACTTCATCATTTTTAATCATGTCCACAACATGCGGACGACCTTCAGTCACTTTGTTGACGCGACGAACCGGCAAGCCAACGGCTTCGATTTCGCGCGCAGTGCCTGCGGTAGCCACAATGTTGAAGCCCAGTTCAATCAAATCGCGCGCGACTTCGGCGACAAAGCGTTTGTCGTCTTCGCGCACGCTGATGAACACGGTGCCGCCCGTTGGCAGCATTTCATTCGCGCCAAGCTGGGCTTTCGCAAAGGCTTCGCCGAAGCTGTCGCCCACGCCCATGACTTCGCCGGTGGACTTCATCTCTGGGCCGAGAATCGGGTCAACGCCGGGGAATTTGTTGAACGGGAAAACCGCTTCTTTAACGCTGAAATACGGCGGAATGATTTCGTGGGTGAAGTTCACTTCATCCAATGATTTGCCCGCCATGACGCGCGCCGCAACCTTGGCCAATGATTCGCCAACGCACTTGGACACAAACGGCACGGTACGCGAGGCGCGTGGGTTCACTTCGATGACGTAAATGTCTTCGCCTTGGACGGCCATTTGCACGTTCATCAAGCCGACCACGCCCAACTCCAGCGCCATTTTTTTCACTTGGCTACGGATTTCGTCTTGGATGTGAGCGGGCAGCGAGTACGGCGGCAGTGAACACGCGGAGTCACCGGAGTGCACGCCCGCTTGTTCAATGTGCTGCATGATGGCGCCAATAACGACGGTTTTACCGTCACAAACGGCGTCGATATCGACTTCAATCGCGCAGTTCAGGAAGTGGTCGAGCAACACGGGGCTGTCGTTGGAGACCTTCACCGCTTCGCGCATGTAACGCTTGAGCTCTTCTTCCTGATACACGATTTCCATCGCACGGCCACCCAATACATAGGACGGACGCACCACCAACGGATAGCCGATGGTTTTGGAGTGAGCCAGTGCTTCGTCTTCGCTGCGGGCGGTGGCGTTGGCTGGCTGGCGCAGGTTCAGGCGCTGCACCATCTGTTGGAAACGCTCGCGGTCTTCGGCGCGGTCGATGGCGTCTGGCGTGGTACCGATGATAGGTACGCCCGCTTCTTCCAAGGCGCGGCAAATTTTCAGCGGTGTTTGGCCACCAAACTGCACGATGACGCCTTTGGGCTGCTCAACGCGGACAATTTCCAGCACGTCTTCGAGGGTAACAGGCTCGAAATACAGACGGTCGGAGGTGTCGTAATCGGTGGAAACGGTCTCAGGGTTGCAGTTGACCATGATGGTTTCATAACCGTCTTCGCGCATGGCAAGAGCGGCATGAACGCAGCAATAGTCAAACTCAATGCCTTGGCCGATACGGTTCGGGCCGCCACCCAAAATCATGATTTTGTCGCGGCTAGACGGGTTCGCTTCGCACTCTTCCTCATAGGTGGAGTACATGTAAGCGGTATCGGTAGCAAATTCAGCGGCGCAGGTGTCCACACGCTTATACACCGGCAGAACGCCGAGCTTGTGGCGGTGGCTACGCAGGT
>CAZBNX010000110.1:0-4759 GCA_964493255.1 uncultured Pseudomonas sp. | reverse complement strand
ATGGCTACGCTGGGCGCGAATGTTCAGGATTTGAGTGCCACCCAGATTAGTAAGTTGACACCAACTCAAGTCAGTGCGATTAGCAACACCAATATAGCTGCGCTGACAGCGGGTCAAGTAGGGGCTTTCACCTCGACGCAAGTTGCTTCTATTAGCAACACGGCACTGGCCAATTTGAAGGTTGCTGACCTCAACACGGCCAACATCAAAGGGCTGACGACGGCACAGGTTGCATCGCTGACCGTCGCGCAAGTAAGTGCTATTGAAACAGGCGATATTGCCGCGCTCACCACAACGCAAATTAAAGCGTTGGGCAATAACATTGACGGTTTGACCTCTTCTCAAGTTGAAAACCTCACCAGCACGCAACTGGCTGCAATTGATGTTGCGGATTTACAGCGTTTGACAACAGACGAGTTAGATGGCCTAACGTCTACCAACATTAAAGGTCTGACCACTGCGCAACTGGCGGCGTTGAGCGGCGCTCAAATCGCTGACATGAGTTCCACGGCTGTTAGCGGTCTGACAACTGCTCAGATTCGTGCAATTACTAACGACACCATCGACCGCCTCGCCGTTGCTGGCTTGACATCAAGCAACATCACGGGCCTGACCACCGGTCAAGTCAGCAATTTGACTGCTTCGCAAGTGAGCCAAATTGAAACGGCTGACATTGTGGCGATGAATACCCTGCAAATCAGTGCGTTGACGCCGACAAACGCCAGTGATTTGACCTCTGAGCAATTGAGTGCTCTTACCAGTACCCAAGTGGGCAAGTTGGACAATGAAGACATTGATGTCTTAACCGCAGGTCAGTTAGCGGGTTTAACCGCCACTAACATTAAAGGCTTGAGTGAAGGTATTAATGGTCAAGTAGCGGGCTTAACCGGCGCTCAAATTGAAACACTTGCGACCAGTGCAGTTGCTGCCTTGACCAGCACGCAAGTGAGCTCCATCCACGTTGATGCTGTGGAGAGTTTAGACCTTGTAGCCCTCACAACAGAGACCATCAAGGGCTTAACTGCCGCGCAGTTCAATAAACTGACTGCTACGCAAATTGGCAGTTTGGATGTGGCTGATATTGCGGTTCTGACTGCTACGCAACTGGCTGGTTTGTCTGGCACGGGTGTTGATGGTCTGACAAACGCACACATGGCAGCCCTGACCGGCACGCAATTGGGTGCCATCAGTATCAGCGGCGTTGCCAGTGCGCTGGCTTCATTGGATACCTCTCAGCTCGCAGCGTTGACCACCAATAACATTGGTGGCTTAACGACTGGCCAACTGGCGCAAATGACTTCGACGCAAATTGCCGGTTTGGGTAATGATATTTCTGTGCTGAGTGCAAGCCAGATTGGTGCCATAAGTGCTTCCGGTATTGCCGGTCTGAACTTGGTTTCTGACCTCACCACCAGCAACATTACGGGGTTAACTGCCGCGCAAATGTACCGTGTGGAGTCTACAAAAACGGGCCTTAGCTCTACGCAAATCGCGGCCATTGAAACGGCTGACATCGTTGCGCTGACCACCACACAAATCGCGGCCCTGTCTACGGATAACGCCGCTGGTTTAACGTCTGGGCAATTAGCCGCTATGACCAACACGCAATTGGCTGCCATCGAAGCGGCTGATTTAGCGCGCTTAACAGCGGGCGAAGTAGCCGGTATCACAGCGACCAACGCAACCGGCTTAATCAGTGGTGCGAATGGTCAGATTGCTACCTTGAGTGACGCGCAAGTGGCCATTTTGGATGATGCTGTTCTGGCCGTTTTGACGGATGCACAAGTGGCTTCTTTCAACACCACAGCTGTCAAGAACCTGAATGTTGCCGCGCTGACCGCCAGCAACATTGACGGTTTGACGGTTAGCCAAGTAGCAGAACTGACCGCAACGCAAGTTTCTAACATTGAGCTGGCTGACTTGGCGTCAGTAACGACAACCCAAATTGGTGCTCTTACGGCTAATAACGTAGATGGTCTGACCACTTCGCAAATGGCAGCACTGACAGCCGCTCAAGTAGAGAAAATCAGTACAGCGGGTGGTACGCAAGCCAGTGCCTTGTCTTCGTTGGACAGCACGCAGTTGGCGGCGCTGACCACAGACAACATTAGTGGTCTTACCGGAACGCAGCTTTCTCTGATGACCAGCACGCAAATCAGTAGCTTGGGTTCAGATGTTTCTCAGTTGACGGGCCTGAAGTTGGCAGAAATTTCGACCGCCGCTATTCAAGGGCTGGACGTTGCTGCTGTAACGGTTGCTCATATCGATGAATTAACTGCTGGCCAGTTACAACAGTTGACTGACAGCCAAGTGAAAGCCTTGACTTTTGGCACAGGCAGCCAATTAGACGCATTGGTTGCAGCCACTAAATCACAGTACCTCGATGTTACTAAGTTGAGTGACGCACAGTTGCTGTCGTTGGACACTGGGTTATCAGTAGCGCAGTTGACTGCAATGACTGCTGCACAAGTCAAAGCGTTGACCACCACTACGATTGATGCGCTAAGCGATGCTCAAATTGCAGCCTTGAGCACTAGCAACATCACCGGCTTAACGGCGGATCAAATTGCGGTGTTGGATTCCAACCAAATTGCAAAAATTGAAACGCAAGATTTGGCACAACTATCCGCCACGCAAATTGCTGCCTTTAACCCCGCTAATCTGACCGCTTCAGGTACTTCTGGTCTGACCATGCTGCAATTAAGCGTGCTGTCTGACGCGCAAGTGAAAGCCTTTACCCCCAGTGCGATTGCTGCGCTGACTGGTACTCAAATCGGCGCAATTGCCTTGGCAGCGGTAGGCAGTTTGGATACCAACGCCCTGACTGTCAGTAACATTGCCGGTTTGACCACCACGCAAATGGCGGTTTTAAGTGACTTGCAAATTGGAGCCATTGATGCCGCTGACATCTCCTCAATGGATGCCGCTGACATCGCGGCACTGACAGCGGCTAACGTCGAGGGTTTAACCAGCACCCAAGTGAGCAACATGACGGCTGCTCAAGTGCGGGCGTTGGAAGTGCCCGATTTGGCGAAACTGGGCACTGAGCTGCAAGGTTTGACGGCTGGCAACGTAGACAACGGCACCACCGGCCTGAGCACCGCGCAAATCAACAGCTTGACGGCTCTTCAAATCGTGGAGCTGAGTTCCAGCGCCGTAAATGCGTTGTCTGCTACGCAAGTGGCTGCATTGAACAATCTTGCACTGGCCGCCATTGGTTTGAAAGATATCTCCGCTACGGCGATACAGGGTTTAACTTCAACCCAACTGCAAAGCCTGACTGACACGCTGGTAGGCACACTGGAAACGCAAGACGTTGCAAACCTGACCAATGCACAAATCTCTTACCTGCTGAAAGGTCAGATTGACGGTTTGACAGCCGGTCAAATGGCTGCGCTGACGTCTAGCCAAATCAGTAAAATCAGTATGCAGGGGGGTGTAGCGGGTACCAGTGCGCTGACTTCCTTGGATCCAGCGCAAATTGCGGCACTGACGACCACCAACATTGTTGGTTTAACCAGTGACCAAATGGCGCTGCTTGAAGCAGCGCAAATCGGTGCGATTGAGTCGGTAGATGTAGCGGTGCTGAATACGTCGCAAATTGCGGCGATTGAAGTGGCGGACATCGGTCAACTGCGAGTGGCGGGCTTAACTGCTACCAACGCTGTTGGTTTAACCATTCAGCAAGTGGCGGCTCTGACTGATACGCAAGTGGGTCAAATCACTGTAGCGGCGTTGGGTGCGTTCAGCGCGGCGCAGTTCCACGCCTTGACCGCCAGCAACATCACAGGTCTGACCGTGACGCAAATCGCGGCGATGGATGCAACAGATGTCGCTGCCTTGAATGCGGATGGCGGTGCTGCTAGTGCACTAGGAAGCATGACCCCTACACAAATCGCGGCGCTGACAGAGACTAACGTGCTTGGTTTAACCACAGGCACCGTCGCTGGCCAAGTCAACCAAATGGGTGCATTGACGGCTGCCCAAGTGGGTGCGCTGAGTACAAGTGCTGTGGGTGCTCTGTCAGACGCGCAAGTGGAGGCTATTAGCATATCCAGTATCAACAGTTTGGATATTGCGGCTTTAACCGGCACCAACATTGATGCGCTGACCGCAACGCAAATGGCTGCCTTGAACGCCACTCAAATCGGCAAAATTGAGTTGGCGGACGTTGGTAGCCTAACAGTTGGCCAAATTGCAGCACTCAACACCAGCAACATTACTGGTCTGACATTTGCGCAGATGGGGATGTTGACTTCAGGCGTTCAAGTAGCTGCTATTGAAACCACCGATTTGGCTGCTCTGACTGCCACGCAAATCAGTGGCCTGACCTCTGGCAACATCACAGGCTTGACCGCCACGCAAATCGCCAAACTGAGTGCTGTCCAAGTCGGCGCTATCAGCACCTATAAAGGCGAAACGGGTACCAACACCAGTGCGGTTGAAAAGTTAACGGCTGCTCAAATTGGTGCGCTGACCGCTACCAACATCGCTGGTTTAACCGCGCTGCAAATTTCGCAGATGAATGACACTCAAGTGGCTGCGTTCAAAGCCCCCGTGCTTTCTGTGATGTCTGCAGCGCAAATTGGTGCGATTAACGCCGTTTTCGTTGACGATTTGACGGATGACCAAATTGCGGCCATCACGACGACTAACGCCACAGGCTTGAAAGAAACGCAACTCGTGATGTTGGATGCCAGTCAGATGGCCTCTCTGACCACGGCGGTGCTGGATAGATTGAGTGCGGCGCAGTTAGGTG
>CAZBNX010000109.1:0-4801 GCA_964493255.1 uncultured Pseudomonas sp. | reverse complement strand
CGGCGGTTTGCTCACCAACTTCTTAAACCAACTGGGTGAGAAGGCGCAGGCCAACACGAAGCAATGGCAAACCTATCTGGAAGAAACCCGCCACCGGATGCGCGTTAAAAACTTCCGCTTGAATGAATTGGGCGCGGCGCTGCAATGGCTGGAAAAATGGCAGCCGCTTGGCAGCGTGTTGCCCGCCGGACAACGCTTGCAACTGGAAGCGGCGCGTCTGGCAGCGGATAACCACAGCGGCCACATCGACATGGCGCGCATTGCAACCTGTTTGAGCCTCAGCCAGCAATTACGCGACGAAGACGCGGTGGAATCGTGCTCAACGCTGCTGCGAATTTCCGCCACCACCACAAATGCTTTTGAATTCAACGCGATGCTGCCTACGCTGCAAAGCTGGTTAGCCGAACCGATAGCCGTTCCCGGCTTGTTGAACTACGCCAAACTGCATTCTTCGGTGGGGCAACTGTTGGCTTTCCAAGGGAATGCGCGTGCCGCTGTGCCGCATTTTGAGCAAGCGATTGCGGCTTTTGGGCGCTTATCGGACCAAGAACAAGCCACCAAAGACAGCCAACAAACGCGCACTTATCAACTGATTGCCCGCATGGACAGCCAGCCAGATTCCGCATGGAATGATGATTTTTGCACGCACATGGCGGCGCTGGCGGGTAAAAACAAACCCGTCGAAATCAGCCGCAGCTTGGCACACGCGGGGCAAGAAAAACGCTTCCCGCACCATCTCTGGCTGCGTGCGTTGGCCTTGTTGCCGGAGTATTTCAGCCAAGAGCGCGAGGCGTATTTAGCTCTGAGCATGCAGTGGCAAGACGGCAACGACCACCCGTGGCCGCTGATTAACGCCTATCGCGCATGGTTGCTGCTCGACGCCGGACGCAATCCCGAAGCCACGCAATACCTACAACGCGCCGTCGCGGTTGCGGGCGCTGCCAAGCAAGGCCCGGTGTTGCAATGGATGGCCGAAGTGCTGCGAACGCTGGGGCAGGGTTTAGGTATTGAAGGCGTTGCGCCATCAGACGCCGAGCGCACGCGCTTAACGGGCTTGCTGTCCCAAGCACCTCACGCGGCATTAGCGAAATGGGCAGCAGTAGGGCGGTTGTCTCGTGCAGACGCCAAACTGTTCTTGAATGAATGTTTGCCATTTAACTTCCACTAATTGAAGGAAAATCAGCATGAAATCAATGGCTTATGTTTGCACCGTTTCGCGTTACAACTTGCCTGAACTGGAAGCGTGCTTGACGCGCAAGCCCAGTGATGTGCTGCTGGTGGTGAGTGATACATTCCGTGATTCAGCGGAGTTACTCACAGCGCGTTTGAATGTGCGTTTGCCTGAAACGGTTGTGCACCTATTGCATCAGCAAGAAACACAGCACGCCTTGAGCGGTGATGATTTGTTGCAATCGCAGCAGTGGGTTCGTGATGTGCTGGCTCCTCGTTTGGAAGCATTGAGTAAGGAAGGCAAAGAGCTGGTATTGAATTTCACGGGCGGCACTAAATCCATGGCTATGGTGTTGCTGCATGGCTATCGCTGGTCGTGGGTGGATTACAAAGCGCAGAACACCAACAAGCTGGAGGCATTGCGCTTCCTGAAAAAAGGCGAGTTTCGGGCGCTGTATCAGTATCAACAAAAGGTAGAACCTACCGAGCTTGTCGCTGCCGAAGTGCTGGATATTCCGCGCTTGCACAACAAAACGGTTGGGCAAAGTGCGCCCAATGAAATCATCGAGAAACACCCCGGCAGCCCAGCCATCGCCCAAGCATTATGGGATGCGCTTGAACAACAAGACCCCGGCATTATTGGGCTGTTCAAGGCGTTCGACCGTATTTGGAGCGCGGGGCGTAAAAATGAAGCGTATGACAAAAAGACAGTAACGCTTTCGTGGGCCGATTTTCTTGCTGACAGCGATTTAACCCAAGAAAAGGCGTTGCCGTGGCTGGAAAAATTCCAAACGCTGATGCCTAACTCGCTGCATTGGACCGAAGACAGCATCACGTTGCCCGGCAATAACGCGAATGGAAAACACCGCGCATTGCGTGCTTGGATTTGCGGCTTGTGGTTAGAGCAGCTCGGTTACGAATGGTTGCGTGCAGCAGGCGTACCCGACCGCGCGATTGGGTGTGGCGTGACCATCAGCGAAGGTGAGAAGGGTAAGCGCGAAGCTGATTTGCTGGTGCATTACCAAGGCAAAACGTCCTTGATTGAAGTTAAAACCGACGTACCGCCCAGTAGCCCGCTTAAATCGCTGGAAGAGCAATTAGCCAGCATCGGTGAAAGCCGCTTTGGGCAAAATAACAAGGTGTTATTCTGCGGCCCCGAATTGAGCCAACGGCTAAACGCATCAGAAGATGAAAGTGTTGCTTTCAAAGCACGTTGCAAAACGAGCAATGTAAAAATCTGCACCACCCGCGCTGAACTGCTCAAAGAGGTATGCAATCTTTTAAGCTAAAAACCACTGCAACAAGCACCTAATTCGTGCAAAATGCGCCTCCTTTCGCAAGAAAGGGGGCTTTTTTAACGCGAAATGCCTTAAATCAGCATAACGTGAACTGAATTTGCAAATAACTGTTGACGTGGGAAGAAATTTTAGGCAACTTAGCGCACCGAAATAGAACATACCCCCTAAATCGGGCTGTAAGCCAATAAATACGTTGTTTTGAGGGGTAAAAAGTTGCTCAAATTTTAGGCAACTTGCTGGTTAAAAAATGATCACCGTTTTAGGGGTCGTAACCAGTTGATTTACAAGGTGAAAAAAAGTGGTTAGAGTCCAAGGACTACCCCGCCTCATAGGGGATTAAGACAGTACACTCATGAACTGAGCGCCTGATGTGGTGGTCCAAGGACTACCCCGCCTCATAGGGGATTAAGACGTACCACGGGCTACACCGCCAAAAGTATACCCACGTCCAAGGACTACCCCGCCTCATAGGGGATTAAGACGATGATTACACACACCGTGAAGACGTAACCAGCGGTCCAAGGACTACCCCGCCTCATAGGGGATTAAGACACCGCTCCGAGTAAGGTGAATAACCACTGGAACATTGTCCAAGGACTACCCCGCCTCATAGGGGATTAAGACGGTGGTGAAGATGGTTTCGACAAGCTCAACCATCGGAGCCATCGGAGCGGATAATGTAGGGGCCTGAGTAATCAGGCCCTTTTTTATTGGGCGCGAAAAAGTGGGGTGTTTTCACAAGCTTGTGAACGCGGATTCTTAGAATGGGCGCGGTATGATGCGCGCCTCATTTGTATTCATGAAGGAACCGCCGTATGTCGAATACCAACGCCCCGAAAAAACACATCCTGCTGGCTACCACTGGCGCTTCTCCGCAAGTTGTGACCGAAACGCTGTTTGCGATTCACGAACAAAACTTGCCGTGGCCTGAAGAAATCCAAATCATCACCACCGCTTTTGGTAAGAAAAAAGCCGAGGCGGGTCTGTTCAGCGAAGCGCACTTGCAGCGTATGTGTGAAGAAATCGGTAAGCCGGTATTCCAGCCTGAGCAAGTGAAAATTCTGGTTGTTCCTGATGCCAATGGGGTTGAAGTAGAAGACGCCCGCAGCTTGGAAGACCACGAGGCGCTGGCGAACTTTATTACCACTAAAGTGCGCGACTTAGCGGCGGATGAAAATAATGTCATTCACGCTTCATTAGCCGGTGGCCGCAAAACCATGACCTTTTATTTAGGTTATGCGATGAGCTTATTTGGCCGTAGTTGTGATGTGCTGAGTCACGTTTTGGTGAGTGAACTTTATGAAACGCTGCCCGGTTTCTGGTATCCCAGCAAAACCCAAGCGCCACTCTATACCCGTGATAACAAACAGCTCTCACCCGCTGATGCCACGGTGACGCTGGCTACGATTCCGTTTATTCGCCATCGCCATGAATTGCCAAAGGTATTGGCTAACGAAAGCGAGTCGGATATTAATTTCCGTAAATTGGTGCGCTTAATTAACTTGGGTGATTCTCCCAACCAAATTTTGCTGACAGTTGATTTACCAAACAGAAAGATAGTTGTCAGCGACAAGCAAGACGGCACAATTTTACTGAATTTTGAGCCGAACATATTAGCGTTGGCTTTTTATAGTTTATTAGTGCGTGCTACGCTGAAAGGCGAGAAAACTTTGTATCGCCCTTCTGGCAGTTACGCGCACGCGGCAGGCACTGCGTTGCGTGATGGGATTCTGGAAGAACTGTTAAAAATCGAACAGCATCCCATCACTGTTGCCGTTGAAAGCAACCTTGCGGGTTATTTGAGTATGCTTGATAGCGTGAATACAAGAAGTGTAGACGCTTTGAAAAATCCATTAAAAGATTCATGGTTCTCCCAGCGCCGTGATGAATTAGTGGATGAGCTGACTCGTCATTTATCTGTGCCTGTTAGCAACTGGCTTTCACCGGAAATTATTTGGAATGAAGACGGTGAGCGTGTCAGTAATAGAGCAAAAGGTGGCGGATATGGCATTCAATTACCGCCCGAAAACATAACACTGATTGAAATGCCCGCCTAATGCGGTAGGGGCGCGATTTATCGCGCCTTTCATTCTGTGCGTTCAGCAAAAAAGGGCCTGATAAATCAGGCCCCTACGTTTTATATAACCCACACCAACAACACAAAATGCAGCACCGTAATTAACGGAAATCCTACGGTAAACGCTGTTTTCTTTGTTTTATGCCGCAGTAAATAAATACCCAAAATTCCGCCCAACGCCCCGCCGCCAACGGCCAGCGCGAACAGCGTTTTTTCTGAAATGCGCCACTGCTTTCGTTTGGCGCGTTCTTTGTCT
>CAZBNX010000108.1:0-4858 GCA_964493255.1 uncultured Pseudomonas sp. | reverse complement strand
GCAGAAAATAAATCGACGTATCAACGCCTTAAAAACACCCTGCGCGCCACTTACCAAGGCAATGAAGCCACCCTCAGCCCGCTGGAAGTGTACGATTTGAGCGCCGCGCAACGCGGTCACGGTTTGCGTTTACCAGCTATTTCTAACGCCAGCGCCTCCGCAGAATGGTTGTTCCGCAGCCTGCATAAAAACGGTGAAAACCGCTTTGGCAGCCTACTCACGGGCGATGAATTAGCCATTTTAGCCAGCCTTCCACAGAACGAATTGCAGGGCATTCGTCGTCGGAAAGCGGTGAATTTTATTGTGGATTTACCAGATGTCGCGCAGGGGCGGGCGCTGGATTTAGGCACCGTTATCGACCGAGGGCGTCGTTATCCGAATAACCGCGTTTACCTGTCCAGCGCCGACCTCAACAAACATATTTTCGTTACGGGCGTGACCGGCGCGGGCAAAACCACCACCTGCCTCAACCTGTTGCTCGAATCTGGGTTGCCGTTTTTGGTGATTGAACCGGCCAAAACCGAATACCGCGAACTGGCCAATCATCTGGGCGATGCGGTGAGTTATTACCGCCCCAACGGCGATGATTATCAAAGCCTGCGCCTCAATCCTTTCGCCTTGATACGCAAAGGGCAACGCATCAAAAGCCACGCCGGTTTCTTGAAAAACGTCTTTACCGCCGTTTTTCCAATGGAAGCCTCCATGCCCATGATGGTGGAAGCCGCGATTTTGGCGGCCTACGAAGAAAAAGGCTGGGATATTGACGAAAACGAATTTCTCACCGACCTCGATGGCGACGCCTTTGCGCCCCTCAGCCGCGCATGGCCAACCCTCAGCGACATGATTTGTCAGCTTGACCGCTTGTTACCCACCTACCAATTAGGCCGCGAGCTAGAAGAAAAATACCGAGGCTCGTTGGTTTCGCGCTTACGCAGCCTGACCGATGGCACGCTGGGTCGTGTGTTGGATGTGCCGCAATCGCTGGATTTTCATGCGCTGCTGCAACGTCATACCGTGATTGAGCTGGAGGAATTACAAGGCGGCGAAGAAAAAGCCCTGCTGATGGCGCTGCTGTTGGGCGCTATCAACGAAACCATGCGCGCCCAACATGAGAAAAACCCCGACTTCCGCCAACTCACCTTAATTGAAGAAGCGCACCGTCTGCTGTCACGCCCTGAAGCCGGTGATAAAGCGGCGGCGCTGGCGGTGGAGTCGTTTGCGGACATGCTGGCCGAAGTACGCAAATACGGCACCGGCCTCATCATTTCTGACCAAATCCCCGCCAAACTCATTCCTGACGTCATCAAAAACACGCATTGCAAAATTGTGCATCGCTTGTTTGCCGAAGATGACCGCCGCGCAATGGGTGAAGCCATGATGATGAGCGACGAACAACGCACCTTCCTGCCCAATCTGGCCACCGGCGAAGCGATTGTGTTTTGCGGCGGCTGGCACGGCCCAACCCATGCCGCGATTCGCAACGACCACGCGCAAACCGACAACCAACACGCTTTCGCGCTGGAAAGTCGCTCGATAAAACAACTGTGGCGCGAACGGGCGCGGTATTACCCGCATTTTTGCCGCGTGGGATGGCTCTCAGTGGATGAGCACGATGCCGCGCACTTCGCCGCGTTTGTGCGTGAAACCCGCCAAGCACAAAACCAGTTATTGCAGCTCATCAGCAGCGAAAAAACGGCGCGCCGCCTCACCGCCTTCAATAACCTAAAAAATTGGCTGGCACGTTGGGAAGGCCGCGCTAATGCCCATGCGCTTGCGCCAACACAGGCGCTTTCCGCTGCGGTGGCATGGCCAACCCCCTTGCTGGCAGCGGCATGGCTGGCGCTGCTGATTGATGCCAATCCGTTGCCAAAAGCCGATGTTAAAACCGTTAAGCCGCTGTATTTAGTCGATGAATATCCATTTCATGCGGATACCAGCAAGGCGTTACTGGACGCCATCACCACCAGCACAAGCCCCATACACTTAGGAGAAATCATCAATAAAAACAGAGACTTAAAAGAACACCTTGAGCATCTTGCGCTTCAATTTAAGCGTTTTTGATTAACCGAAAGAGGGTAACAGCATGATATTTGGGTTTATTGGCAGCGTATTCAGCGCCGTGTGTTCTGCGGTGAGCAGCGTGTGTTCAGCCGTGGGCAGCATTGGCAGTGCTTTTTCTTCGTTTGTTTCTGGCGTGGGGTTGGCGTTGACCGACGTACTGATGACAAACAACCCAATGGCGGAACTGTTGAGCAAGCTCGTCACGACGGTGATGCAGGCGCTGGGCATCATCGAAAAAGAGGAGAAAGTCGAGGACATCGGGGAGCGCGCTTTGCAAGCCAAAGAGCACGGCATCACGCCGGAAAAGTTCGAGAACTTCGAGGAATACATGCAGAAATTGCGTGATTTTGAAATCGACCCCGAAAAAAGCGAAAAGCGTAATCCGGTTGAGAAACTCATGGCCGGACTGGCGGTCACGAATGCGCGCGCGGAAGAAAAACTCGGCGTAGAAAAAGGCTCGCTGAATAGCATTTGGGTGCTGCCTATCGCTAATCCTGAGTATTTCACCGCCGACCGCATGGAAAGCCTGATGACCAGCGGGCGTGTAGGCGGCGATTCGCTCAAATACTTGGAAAAAAACCTGTCGGGGGCGGAAAGCCGTGCGTTTGAAAAGTCGTTAGAAACCGACGTGAAAGACACCGGCGCGCTCTATGAAGCCCTCGACAAAGCGCGCAGCGATTGGGCGGCACTCTCCCGCGCTTCTCAGCAAGGGGAGGTGTAACCATGCCCGCCTATCCTCAAACGGTTGTGCTGTGCTTAGTACAAAACACCTTGCGCGCGTGGGAAGTGATGCCCGCCATGCGTGCGCGCGCGCTGTTGTTGCACGGTGAACCCTGCATCACGGTAGACAGCACCGAAAACCTGTGTGGCGCGTGGCATGACCTGATGGCACGTCTGCACGATGAAGATTGCACGCCCAGCCACGTCTATTGGTTGCTGGATGACGCGGGCAAAACGCAATGGTTGAACGCGGTGCGTCACGACAGCGCCCTGACTCAACCCGCGTGGCAAGTGCTGGCGTGGGATTGGTTAGCCACGCGCTTTAGTTTGGCGGCGAATGCTTATCGGCAGGTGGAAGACGAGGTTTTGCCGTGGCTGGTGAGCTTGAGCGCCGTCACCGAGCAACAGCAGCAAAAACGGGCGTTAGTGCGCGCCCACGAAGATGAAGCCTCGCGCCTCGCTGTTGAGCGGCAACAACTGCAACAGGCTAACGAACGCCTGCGCGCACAAAATGCCGCGCTGCAACGGGTCGATGCGGAGCATCTTTTAACCTATTTGCCCGCGCTTTATCCGCGTGTGTTTACCCATTTGGGTGCCGTCGATTTGGCCGCGCTGTGCGGCAAAGTGGAACCCTTCAACATCCCCAACCCGTACCCCGAACCCGCGACAGAAACCCTCGTCACGCTGCAAAAACGCTTCCGCAGTTTGCCGCGTGATTGGCAATTACAGGTCGTGCGGTTTATTTCGCAGTTACCCCAACGGCAAAAACTCAGCCCACGTTCTGAAATGCGTGCGCTGGTCAATGAACTGGAACAGGAGTGTTAATTCATGAGTGTTGATAACAACGAGCTGGGCAAAAAGCGCAGCAAACAACTGGAAAAACTGGAAAGCGCCCGCCGCGAAGAAAGCAGTTTGTTTTCGGAAAAATTGACCGTCGCGGATTTCTGGTTGTTGCTGGAACATTCGCCGCTGGTGAAGCAGCTCATCCAAAACATCAGCAACGGCAGCAGCAACGCCAGCCCCTACAACGCTGCGCCCGCCGTTAGCGCCTACGCCGCGCCGGATAATTCGCACGAACTGGCGGCGCTGAAAAAGGAACTGGCACACGAGCAAGAAAACCACCGCATCACGCGCCAAAAAGCAGCGGACTGCGCGCGCGATTTGCAACAGTGCGGCCAACAGGTTGAAACCTTACTGCGTGAAAAAACGCAGCTCACGCAGCAAGTACAGGCCGCGCAAGCCGAGGCACAAACCGCGCGTGATGCTCTGTTACGCAGCCAAAACAGCGTTCCCGCTGAAGTGCGTTATCTGCGCACCGAAACGGCGCTGGCCTCGACGTTGGAGTTAGACAACCTCCCCACCGACAACACGCTGGCGCTGATTCGGGTGGTGGCGGTGCTGTCGCAACGCGACAACGTGGAACGCTTGTGGGTGGCGCTAAAAGACCGCTGCGAAAGCGACCGCCGCGCCTGCAACGCCGACGAAACACAGTTGTTACGCAGCGCCGTGCAATGGCTGAATTTTAATTGGCCAACGCACCCCTATGCCTTAACCGAACCCCGCGAAGGGCAGCCCTACGATTACAGCAAGCACCTGCGTAGCCGCCACACCGTCACCGGCGAAACCGTTACGCGCGTTTGTGTACCCGGCATCGCAGACAGCTCGGGCCGCGACCTCAAAAAACCCCTTATCCACACCCACTAACCGCACGCCGGTGGCGCTGCCATGCAGCCCACCGTTTTTTGCCTGCTTGGAGCCTTCCATGAAGCAACAACCGCAAAAACCCCAACCTTCTGCCGCCAGCCTTAACCTGCCCGCGATGCACACGCAAAACCTTGCGGAATTGAGCGCCTTTCTGGCCAAAAACCGCTTTTGCTACCTGATGCCAAACGGCAAAACCAACCCCAAAGAAGCCGTTTTCCTGTTTGATGCCCACACCGGCTTGCGCTACAGCCCGCAAAACAGCGGCCTTGAAACCTTTTTGGCACAACACCCGTTTGTGTATGTGCGCCAAGCCGGTTCACAAACCCACCTCGCCACCCTGCACAGCGCCAGCGGCTTGCTGTGGAATAACGAA